>NZ_BAAGZM010000189.1:0-7028 GCF_054778495.1 Hymenobacter agri | reverse complement strand
CGCTGCTGGCGCGCGTGGGCCGGCTGCACCACGCCAGCGGCCGGCCCCGGAAAGCGGCCCTGTCGGTGTTTTTCTTCATGCTTATTCTATCGGCTTTCACTGCCGAGGCCATTGGCGTTCACGCCCTGTTCGGGGCCTTCCTGGCCGGCGCCATTATGCCCACCGATGGCCAACTGCGGGAGTATGTGAGCAGCAAGGTGCAGAACGTAGCCGTGGTGCTGCTGCCGCTGTTCTTCGTGTTCACCGGCCTGCGCACCGAAATAGGCCTGCTGAATTCCTGCTGCCTGTGGGCCGTTTGTGCGGGCATTACCGTGGTGGCCGTGGCCGGCAAGCTGCTGGGTAGCGCCCTGGCGGCCCGCCTAGTAGGCCACGGCTGGCCCGACAGCCTCCGCATCGGTGCGCTGATGAACACACGCGGCCTTATGGAAATCGTGGTGCTCAACATCGGTTACGACCTTGGCATCCTCACGCCGCACATTTTTGTCATGATGGTTATCATGGCCTTGGCCACGACGTGTATGACGGGACCGGCCCTGAACTGGCTCGACCGCCGCTACCCAAGCCAGCCTGCGCTCCGCATAAGTCGCTAGTCCCACACTTTTCAGCAACGCATTGCCCCAGAAACAAAAAAGGCGGCCCCCACCGTGGGGACCGCCTTTTTTACGTCAAAGCAAGGTGCTTATTGCACTACCACGCGGCTCGTTTGCACGGCCTCGGGGGTGGTTACCTGCACCAGGTACAGGCCGGCTTTCAGCGTGGTGGCGTCGATGGTCAGGTCTGCGCCGTTCAGGGCCTGGGTGCGGGTCAGCACCACGCGGCCGGTCATGTCGCGCAGCACCACCGTGGCGGTACGGGCGGCATCCGCCAGGTGCAGCTGGAAGCTGCCGCGGGCCGGGTTGGGATACACCTGCAGGGTGCTGGCCTGAATGCTGCCAGCCTTGGTTGCCAGCGTGAGGCGGCACACCACCACGCCGGGCACGGCCTGCTCGGCAATGCGAGCGGCATATTCCTGGTAGTAGCGGTTGGTGATGGCGGCATCGTGCACTACCAGTGTGTTTTCGTCGTTTTCGGTATCGGCCGAAGCCGTCCAGTTGTGCGAGCCGACAAATACTGTGGGGTCTGACTGCGCCGCGCCGGCATCCACAATCAGGGTTTTGTGGTGCATGATGCCACTGGTTTTCTTGATGAGCACGCGGCTGCCCATGCCGGCCTTGATGAGGCGGAAGGCGTAGCCGGCCGTGCCGCTGGTGTCGTTCACGAGGCCGTCGGAGCAGGTGGCAATGTTGCGCGTGGTTACCTGGCTGGCCAGGGCGCGGCCCAGGTCGGCGCGGGTGATGAGCATCGACTCGAAGTGCAGGTCGTTGTCGGCCGAGGCAATGGCTTGCAGCAGGCGGCCATTCACGTTGTCGGTGGGCGAGAAGTACGACTCAATCGAGCGGCCGCCAATCATCAGGAAGTGCGGGGTGTTGTCGGTTTTGCGCGAGCCGAACAAGGTAGTGCCGGCTATGTCGGTTTTCGAGCCCCACATTTCTTCAAATTCCACGGTGTATACGCGGGCCAGCGCCTGGTCCTGTATGGCAATCACGTTGTTGCGGTCGGTTGCCAGCTGAGCCGGCGTCCAGTTCATCGAGCCGGTCCACACCCACGGCACGTTGGGGTTGGTGCTTTCGGCATCGATAATCACAAACTTATTGTGCATGATGCTGCTGCCGCTGCTGCCGGGCTGTGCCGGCCGCGCCACGCGCGGAATGCTGGTGGGCAGCTGGCCCACGCTCACGTTGGCGTTGTCGTCTTCGTAGATGAGGCGCACGCGCACACCGCGGTTTTTAGCCGCAATCACGGCATCCTTGATGACGGTGCTGTTCCAGTTGTAGATGGCGATGTCGACCGTTTGCGTGGCGCGGTTGATGTACTTGGCCAGCGTATCGGCCGCGCTGCCGCTGGGCGTGTACACGGCCACGTTGCCCGGGCTGGCCAGCGTGGCATCGACGGGGTTGTTGAAGTAGTTTTTGATGGTGCCCGACGACAGCGAAGCCGTTATCATGGGTACCAAGCGCGACTCGGAGCGGCCTACGCTGTTCACCGACACGGCCTGCACGTAGTAGATGGTGGCCGGCTGCAGGCCCGTCAGCGTCTGGCTGTGGGCGTTGCTCAGGGTGGTGCTGCCGGCTACCGTCGTAATCTGGGCGCTGGTGGGGTTGGGTACCGTCGAGTAGGCGAGGCGCGTGTCGCCGGTATTCGACGTGTTGAACGACACGGTGAAGCCGGTGGTGGTGATGTTGCTCGGTACCGGGTTCGTCGTCAGGTTGGGCGTCAGGCCTTGGATGAAGTCGCCGTACTTGCGGTTGAGCAGCTGGTAGCCGCCCGTAGTGCTGGTGGCCGACGACGAGTACTGGCTCACGATGCCTACGGCGTCGAAAGTGCCGGTGGGGCTGGGCTTGCCAATCAGGCCATCGGCGCCGTTCGAGTTGGTCGGCACGTAGGTTACCAGCGTGGAATTGTTATTCAGGCGGTAAGTGGTGTTAGCCGCAAACGACGTGACCGCAGCGCCACCGGTTGTGTTTACCGACGTGAGGCCGTTGATGCGCACCAGCATGCCTTCGTACTGCTCGGCGTAGGCCGAGGCCGCGTTGGCAGCCGTGAACACCACCGGCGCCGGTACCGGGCGGTTGCCGGCCAACACGGTGAGCGAAGTGATGGGGTCGATTTCGAGCAGGCCACGGAACATCTTCAGGCCGCCCGTTACCTGAATGCTGTCGCCGAGGCTCAGGCCATTGAGGGTGCTGGCAAACGCCCCGGTATCGGTCGAGTACACGCCAACGCCCGCGCCCGAGCCATCCTGAATGTAACGGATGATGCTCACCGTTGAGCCCAGCTCGGCGCCGTTGGTTACGATGCCGCGTACTGTGACCGTAGGACCAGCCGTGCCGTTGGTGGTCGGAGCCTGGGCCCGGGCCGCCGCAATGGTAATAACGGTTTGCGCCGCCGCCGAGAAGCTCGTGAGCACACCCGCCAGCAACGCCAGCAGAGTAAATTTCTTCATGCTAAAAAATGGAAAAAGAACTGAGTGGGAATGAAAACAGAAATACCGGGCCGAAGGCCGAATTGCAAAGATGCTGAATGTCAGCTGAACAAACCGTGAAGCCGGGGCGTGAGTGCCCCAAGTCGGTAGAATTTAATTTTTGCCGCTTAGGCGCAGGCGCTTGCCGCCGCTAGTGATAAAAGGCACGGGCGGGGCCGTTTCGGTGCCCACCGCATTGCGCGAGCTCACTTCCACATAGTAGGTGGTGCCCGGGATGAGGTTGGCCAGCGGAATGCTGTGGCGGGTGGTAAGCGTAGGGTCGACCTGGCTTTCCTTCAGCTGCTTGGGGTCGAGGCCGTAGCGCACGCGGGTATCGCCGGGGTTCAGCGTCGAGAACACCACCGTGAAGCCGTTGGCCGTCACGTTCACGGGCACGGGCTCTTCGGTGAGGCGGGGCAGGCCGCCGCCGCGCACCATGTCGCTGGCCAGGCGGGGCATAAGCTGGTAGCCACCGGTGCCGCCGGGGGCGTGCTGGCTCATGATGCCGCGCACGTCGAAGGTGCCATCGGTAGGCGGGGCCGAGTCGACGAGGCCCTCTGGACCGGTGCTGGACGATGTGATGCGCACCAGCGTACCGGGCAGGCCGTCAATCAGGTAGTTGGTGTTGCCGTTGAACGACATGGCCGGCCCGCCGGTGAGCGTGGTAAGGTGCTTCACGCCCCGGATTTCGAGCAGGCGGCCCTCGTTAGCCTCCACGTAGGCTTCGGTGGCGCGCTCGGCAGGTACTTGCACGGCCCGCACGCGTGCACCGCTGCCCAGCTTGTGAAACGAGACAATGGGGTCCATTTCGATAAGACCGTTGTACAGTTTCAGTTGGCCGGTGACCTGAATGCTGTCGCCGGCGTGCAGCTCGGCAAAGCCGGGTAGCTTGCCGGGCTGCGAGTACAGGGCCAGGCCCGCGTCGGCGTCCTGGATGTAGCGCAGGTTACCCATCTCAGTACCGTTAATCACCACCGCACGAACCGTGGCGGTGCTACCGGCGGGCAGCGCCCGCGCCGCCTTCACGGTGAGAACCGGCGGCACGCCAGTGCCGGGCGGAGTGGGCGTTTCGGAAGCGGCACCGGTCAGAAGAGCGGCCAGAAATAAGAATGAAGTCATGCTCGGAGTAATTGGAAAATAAACAGACTAAGCAACGAGGCTGCCCTTGCAAAGTTCTGCAAAAAACATTCATTTTTCGCTATGCCACCCGCAAAATTCAGGCTTGGATTCGTTCTGTTGAATCTTTACAAAATGTTAACTTCCGGGTGCAGTTCAATAGCAAACTGCTGGCGCACGGCCGCAATTATCTCCTGCGCTAACGCCCTGATTTCACCGCCCGTAGCACCGCCGTGGTTCACGAGTACAAGGGCCTGGCGGGCGTGCACGCCGTGGGTGCCCGCGCCGGGGCCGCGGCGCAGTCCTTTCCAACCGGCCCGCTCAATGAGCCAGCCGGCGGGCACCTTCACGCCGCCGGGCACGGGGTAGCCGGGCAGCTCGGGGTATTGGCTTTTGAGGCGGTCGAAGGCGGCCTGCGAGATTTCGGGGTTCTTGAAGAAAGAGCCCGCGTTGCCGATTTCGGCCGGGTCGGGCAGCTTGGAGCGGCGGATGTGCACCACGGCCTGGCTCACCTGCTGCGGGGTGGGCTCACCGGCCACGCCCATCTCGGCCAGCGTATCGGCAATGGCGCCGTACTGCACGTTGGGCCGGGCCTGCCGGTGCAGGCGCAGCACCACGGCCGTCACCACAAACTGACCCTTGAGCACGTTCTTGAACACGCTTTCGCGGTAGCCAAAGCCGCACTCGCCGGCCGTGAACACGCGCAACGCCCCGGTGGCAATTTCCACGGCTTCGAGGAGGTCGAAGGTGTCGCGCAGCTCGGCGCCGTAGGCGCCAATGTTTTGTAGTGGGGCCGCGCCCACCGTGCCGGGAATGAGCGAAAGGTTTTCGATGCCGCTCAGGCCCCGGTCGAGGCTGAACTCGACCAGGTCGTGCCAGCTTTCGCCCGCCCCGGCCCGGAGCAGGGCCGTGTGGGAGTCGCCGTCTTCGGACAGAATTTCCAGCCCGCGAATCTCATTTTTCAGCACCACGCCCGGGAAATCCTGCGTGAACAGCAGGTTGGAGCCGCCGCCCAGAATGAGCTTGTCGGCGGCCTGCACTTCGGGCCGCTGCAACAGCTGCCGCAGCTCGTCGGCCGAGGCGAAACGGGCGAAATAGCGGGCCCGCACATCGAGGCCAAAAGTGTTGTAGGGGCGGAGCGAAACGTTTTCTTCGAGCGTAGGCATCATGCCGCAAAGGTAGCGGCCGGGGCGTAGCGAGGGCTTTTGCAAGCACACACTACACCCCGGCCGCTCACCCATGGCCGGGCAGACGCCCCGCTACGAAGGCATTACTTCGGGTTGGCTTTCACGTTGAAGCGCGAGTCGGCGCGCACGGTGGTGGCTCGGCTCAGGCCCAATTGGGTCATTTCGACGGTGGTGAACAGGGTGTAGGTGCCGTTTTTCAGATACAGGTCGAGCTTCTGGCCCGAGGGCGTGAGGTTGATGGTGGTCTGGCCCGTGGGCACGGGGCTGAGCGAGGCCAGCGGCACTTTGTTGGTGCCGGCCGCATCGGAGGCAATCGAGATGCTGATGCTCTTCACGAAGTCGAAATTTTGCCCGGCCGGGTCGGTGATGGTGAGGGCCAGGCGGTCGAGCGTGACGTCCTGCACGTAGTCGGCGGCCGTGTTATTGCTCTGAAAGGTGCTGCTGGAAGTGGAGTTGACCGAAACCGGCAGCGTAATAACCGGCCCCGTGACGCCGCCCGGCAGCGGCCCGGTGGCCGGCAGCTGGAAGCTAGTTGAGTCGTTAATCTGGAAGGTGAGCAGGTCCAGAATTTTCTTGCAGCTAACCGTGCCCAGCAGTAGGGTAACCAAGAACAATGCGGAGAATAACAGCGGCTTTTTCATGAAAATGGAAGGCAGCCTGCAATGGTGGGGAAGGGCTGCCGTGTGCCTTTAACGGACGCGGTAGCCACTTAGTGCATAAAACAGCAGGTACAGGTAGCACAGTGCCGGCACCACAAACGCCACCCGCAGCCCGCCGCCGTGCGTGGCCAGCCAGCCCATGAGCGGCGGAATCAGCGCCCCGCCCACAATGGCCATAATCAGGTAAGAAGAGCCCTGCTTGGTGAATGGCCCCAGCCCGGTGATGGCCAGCGGGAAAATGACGGGCCACATAATGGAGTTCATCAGGCCGCAGAGTACGATGAGCCACAGGGCCGTTTCGCCGGTGCTCAGAATGCTGGCGCCCACCAGCGCTGTGCCGGCCGCGCATACCGCTACCAGCAGCGCGCGGTTGTGGAATTTCAGCAGCAGCGGAATGCCCACCACGCGCCCAATGAGCGAGCCAAACCAGTACGACGACACCAGCACCGCACCCACGGCCTTGGTGAAGCCAGCCGCCGTATCAATCGGAGCCGGCTGCTGGCCGAACAGCACGCCCACGTAATTTGTAGCCACGTTCAGGCCACGCACCAGGCTTTGGGTGAAGCCGGACAGTTGGGTAATGCCCTGCGACTCGCCGTAGCGAATGAGGAAGGAACCGAGGCCCACTTCCACGCCCACATACACGAAAATGGCCACCACGCCCAGCACCAGGTGCGGAAACTGCAGGGCGCTGGTGCGATGCGTGATTTTTAACGTGCCGTCTTCACCCCACTCTGCACCGCGAACGGCGTCGTCGGCTTCAATGCCCTCAATATCGGGCAGCTTCACCAGGAAGAAAAACAGCGCGGCCAGCAGCACCAGAAACACGGCCAAGCCGATGTACGGCCCCTTCACCAACTGCGACTCTTCGGCTAGGCGCTCCTGCAGCGGCAGCGCCGCCAGCCGCGCCTTCAGAGCCACCGAGCCGCCGAACAGCACCAAGCCACCCACCAGCGGCGAGAGACTGCCGCCGCAGTTGTTGGCCACGCCCACCACGCTCACCCG
>NZ_BAAGZM010000188.1:0-7031 GCF_054778495.1 Hymenobacter agri | reverse complement strand
GCGCGTGGCCATCGGCACGGGCCGCGTGGTTCGCGAGGGCGAAGCGGGCGGCGTGGCCATCCTCAGCATCGGCCACATCGGCAACTACGCCGTGAAGGCGACCGAAACTCTGGCCGCCGAGGGCCTGAGCGTGGGCCACTACGACATGCGCTTCTGCAAGCCCCTCGATGAGGAAATGCTGCGTGATGTAGCCCGCCGCTACCGCGCCATCGTGACGGTGGAAGACGGCTGCCTGCCCGGCGGCTTCGGCTCGGCCGTACTCGAATTCCTCACCGACCACGGCTTCCACCTGCCCGTGCGCCGCCTCGGCATCCCCGACCGCGTGGTGGAGCACGGCACCCAGGACGAGCTCTACAAAGAGTGCGGCTTCGACGCCGCCGGAATCGCCCAGGCCGTGCGCGAGCTGGGCACCAAAGTCGCCGCCGAAGCGCGGGCCACGGTGCTGCGGTAGCTGCGCGACTTGAGACAAGAAGAAGCCCCCGTAGCGCGTGCTGCGGGGGCTTCTTTGTTTATGGCAGCTTCTTGAAGTTATCGACTTTTAATACCACCGTCAGGTTTGGCAGGGCTTCGGCCAACTCATCGGAGCGTTTAATGATGCTGCTGTTTAGGTTAGGGACGATGCGGTGAGCGCCGGGTGATACAATGGCTTCAATCTCATCGGCAGGGCCCACGAAAGCTTCTTCCTCAAACCAGGCAATGGACTTGCGCAGTTGCTCGGCTCCGCTCTTGATGTGGTCGGCCAGATTTTTCTTTTTGGGGCCCTTCAACTCAATGAAGCAGACGACGCGGGGATTATATACCACGCAGTCGCAGCGCCGGACTTTGTCGGTATCCTGCAATAGGCATTTGTCGACGGCGATGAGGTGGAAGGCGCGGCCGCTGCGGTTGAGGATGGTAAAATCTGTTTCCGGGTTGATGACTTCATCCAGCGGGCGCACCCGACAGCGCTTTTCAGTCGGGTGGTCGTAGACGTGGATTTTCTTGGCGGTATGCTCGCTGATGCAGTCGCCGCTGCTGGCGTGGGGGTAGCGCGCCCGAATGCGGTTTTTCATTACTTCCGCACGGCTTTGGGTTTGCGCAGGCGGGTCAGGGCGTTGAACACGTCGGCCAGCTCCATCGACACGCTATCCAGTGAGTTCTCATCAATCAGGCCGGCTTTAGGGTCGAAGATGGAATTTACCCCGCCGCCGCCCACGTAGTAGGCGCTGAAATCCTCGGGCTTAAGCCAGTATTTAGCCGGCAGAATCTTCTCCACCTTCTTCTTTTGGTGTGGGTATTGGGTAGCGATTTTGTGCGCGTACAGCGCAATGTTCAGCGCCGTGAGTACGTAGGGGCTGTGCGTAGTAATGGTCAGGTCGTTCTCGCCCTGCGTGCATTTCTCCAGCAACCAGTACACCAAATCGCGCTGGGCCGTGGGGTACAGGTTCAACTCCGGCTCCTCGATGATGAAGCTCTGCGCCTGCTCCGTGTTGCGGCTCAGATGCTCCAGCAGCACCAGCAGCGGCGTGACGGATTGGATGCCGCTGGCGGTTTCCAGCAGCATTAGTAATGACTCCCTATTAGGAATTTTGATAAAATCTCTTCCTCCAACGTGAAAATATTTCACGTTCAAAAATGGAATATTAAGCTCTAGCACTTCGCTTCTTGATAATGAGAAATCATTCGCAAAATCCAGTAGCAGCTTAGGCAAGCCAATATCATCACGCATTAATCCTGCCCATGAATACTCAATTGCAGGAATGAAAACGCGTTCTGTTGGTATATAGTTAATGCTGTATGAATCAGATTTTCCGTTTGGCCTACCGTTCAGATGTGCTTCGACAAGCTGACTGATAAATGCTTTCTTGATTTCTTCGTTTGCGAGGCCCGTTATACCTGTCTCTCGTGCAAATTGGTTAGTTAGCTTATTTACTAGGTCTTCTACTACCCCTTTGCTGGTGAGGGCATTTTCAAATTCGAATTCTACTTCAATGGGCTTATCCACCATAAAGTGGTTGCCATTGCTTTTTTTCCATACTATAGAAGAATTTAATTCTTTGTAATTAAATATATTATAGTAGCGTAACGGTTGGTCAATGTTCACTTTATTATCAACGACCTTGACTTGACCACCAAGAAAAATCGCCGCCAGCTTCGCCAGCGTGCTCTTGCCGCCACCCGTCGGGCCGATGAAAACCGTGACGCGCTTGAAGTCCACGGTGGCGTCTTTGATGGGACCGAAATTCTTGACAACTAGCTGCTCGTTCATGGGATTCTCAACAAAGGGACGGGCCCAAAAGTAACACGCGGCGGCCCCCGTTGCCGGGAACCGCCGCGTGGCAGGCGTAGCCGAGGCTACGGGAGTTACTTCAGCGCAGGCAGGGCGGCCAGCAGGGTTTTCAGGCCGGCCTCGGCGTTGTTGCCGAGGTTCACGCGCAGGGTGCGGCGGCCGTTGTCGAGCAGGGCCTGCAGGTCGCCCAGGGCCTGGGCATTCTTGAAGGTGCCGAAGGTGTAGGAGCGGCCGGGCAGAGCTAGGTCCTGCGGGTTGTCGTCGGTGAACTGGATGAACAGGCCGGTGTTGGGGCCGCCCTTGTGGTACTGGCCGGTGCTGTGCAGGAAGCGCGGGCCGTAGCCCGAGGTGGTGGCCAAGTGCAGCTGCTGCATCACGCGCTGGCGCAGCTCGAGCAGGCTGGCGCTCACGGCGGGCGTTTCGGTCAGGTAGGCTTGCAGGCACACGAAGTCGCCGGGCTTGGCTTGCGCGAAGAAGGCTTTGAGCACGCCGGCCGCGCCCTCGCCGTGGGCGGCGGTGTAGTAGTCGACGCCATTTTCGCTGGCGGCGGGGGCTTCACCCTCGGGTAGCTTGCCGTCAGTCTCCACGGCCTTCATCAGCTTGTCGGTGGCCGTTTTGGCAGCCTGCACGTTGGGCTGGTCGAAGGGGTTGATGCGGAACACGGCGCTGGCCACGGCCGTGGCCACTTCCCAGCGGTAGAACTCCTGGCCGAGGTCGAAGGCGTCCTTCATCAGCAGGGTGATGACGGGGTGGCCGGCCTGCTTCAGGGCTTCGAGCTTGCTGGCGTTGGCCTCGTCGGCCTGACCCTTGTAGCCCACGTACACGAACACGCGGTCCTGGCCGTAGATGCCGGGCTCACCCAGGGGCTCGCCGGCCACGGGCAAAATGCCCTTGCCTTCCTTGCCGGTGCTTTCGGCCAGTAGCTGCTCCAGCCACAGGCCCAGGTCGTGCAGCGAGTCGGGCACCACCAGCGTGAGCTTGTCGCGGCCCTGCTCGGCCAGCACGCCGAGGGCGGCGCCCAGCTCCAGGCCGGGGTTGCGGTCGGTGGCGCCGTAGGCCCCGCAGGCGCGCATCATCAGGATGGCGCGCTCCAGGATTTCGCCGATGGGCAGGCCGTAGAGGGCCGCCGGCACCAGACCGAAGTAGGTGAGGGCCGAGAAGCGGCCGCCCACCTCGGGGAAGTTGAGGAAGATGCGGCGATACTTGGCCTCAGTGGCATCGGTTACGAACTTGGAGCCCGGGTCGGTGATGGCCACGAAGTTCTCGCCGGCCTTGTCGCCTTTGATTTCCTTCACTTTGGCGTAGAAATAGTCGCCGAAGGCCAGCGGCTCGGCCGTGGTGCCCGACTTGCTGGCCACGATGAACAGCGTGTCGGCCAGCGGCACGGCGGCTTCAATCTCGCGCACGGTGCCGGGGTCGGTGGTGTCGAGCACCGACATCGGCAGGCCGTTCTCGCCCATGGGGAACGAGGCTTTGAACACGATGGGAGCCATCGTGCTGCCGCCCATGCCCATCACCACCACGTGCTTAAAGCCGGCGGCTTTCACCTCGTGTACAAACTGCTCAATTTCGGTTACGCGGCCCACCATCGTTTCGGCTACCCGCAGCCAGCCCATGTAGCTGCGGATGCTGTGCTGGCCGGCTTCGTCGTTGGTCCACAGGTCGGCCTTCTTATCCCAGAAACCGGCCACGAAGTTGTCGGCCTTGAACTTGGCAATCTGGGCGTCCACGTCGGCCTGATATTTCCCCAGCTCCATCTTGGCCTCGTCTACCTGGTCTTCCACGGCCAAGGCGCGCTTCTTCTCGATGGACTGCATCAGCTTGGCGAAGGGCTCCTTGAACTTCTGCGCGCCGTCTTCCTCCAGGTGCTGGGTGTGCTCGTCGAGATTGATGCCCAGTTTGGGCAGGCGGGCCAGCACGTCTTTCGAGTGCTCCAGGTTGGTTTCGATGGTGCTGGCCACCTTGCCGCTCTTGCCAAACAGGTCGAGGGTTTCAACCGGCACGGTGTTCACGGTGTGCGGGCCGATGAGGCCATCGACATAGCGCAGGTTGTCGTATTTGGGGTTTTTGTTGCCGGTGCTGGCCCACAGCAGGCGCTGCGTTTCGGCCCCTTTGGCCTTGAGGGCTTCCCAGCGCGGGCCCGAGAAAATCTCCTTGTAAATCTGGTAGGCCTGCTTGGCGCTGGCAATGGCCACTTCGCCCACCAGCGACTGCGCCAGCTGGCCTTTCTCGCCGCCTTCGGCCGCAATTTTTTCCAGCATGGGGTCCAGCAGCACGTCGATACGGCTCAGGAAGAAGCTGGCCACCGAGTCGATGCGGGCCAGCGACTCGCCTTTGGCGGCGCGGTCTTCGAGGCCGGCGATGAAGGCTTCGGCCACCAGGCGATAGCGCTCGAGGCCGAAAATTAAGGTCACGTTCACGTTCACACCTTCCGAGATGAGGCGGCGGATGGCGGGCAGGCCTTCGAGGGTGGCCGGCACCTTAATCATCACGTTGGGCCGGTCCACGGCTTTCCAGAGGGCCAGGCCCTCGGCGATGGTGCCTTCGGTGTCGTTCACCAGTTCGGGCGATACTTCGAGGCTCACGTAGCCGTCGGAGCCGTGGTCGGCGCCGTCGTAGAGCGGGCGGAACAGGTCGCAGGCAGCCTGCACGTCGGCCACGGCCAGGCTGGTGTAGATTTCGTCGGTGGTTTTGCCCTGCAGGGCCAGGGCCTTGATGGCCGAATCGTAGTCGGCCGTGTCGCCGATGGACTTAGCAAAAATAGCCGGGTTCGAAGTTACGCCGCGCAGGGCTTCGTGCTCGATGCGGTGTTGCAGCTTGCCGTCGATGATGATGGGGCGGCTGATGAAGTCCAGCCACAGGCTTTGGTCAAACTGGCGGATGTCAACGAGAGGGTTCATATCGGGTGTATTGGGTTCAGTCGTTCAAAGGCCCAAAGGTCAGGCACGCGGGGCTTTGTTGGAAACGGGTGTACGCGAAATGTTGGGAAAGAGCGGAACCAGCTTGCACGCCGGCCGGCAGGTAGTGCTTGGCTGCTACTGCGCTGCCGTGGCATCGGCAGCTTCGCAGCGCTGCTTGAGCACCGTCAGAATCCGGCCCTGGATTTCGCTCATTACGTAGCTCGTCCAGAGGCCCGCGTACCAGTTGAGGTGAGTGCTCAGTCGCTGCTGGCTGTGCAGCAGCAAGCGGGTGCGGCCGGGGCCGACGGGCTGCAGTTCGTAGGTGCCGCGCAGCACATCAAAGAACTTCCCGCCCACGATGACGTGCTCATCGAACGTAGTGGGCGGAATGGTGGCCGTGTTGGGCACGATGCTGAATGAGAGGCGCTGCCGGGGCACCCACTCATCCACGGTTTCGATAAACTCGACGCCGCGCTCGAACGTGGCGTGGCGCACGCCGCCCACGCCCTCGTGCGTAAGTGTGGCCTCGACGGGCCGCGGAAACCCAATATCGTCGATGACGCTATGGCCGAGCTGCTGCGCCGGAATGGGTGCCACCCGAATGATGTGCTGCCACACTACTGCCGCCGGGGCGTTGATGATAACGGCGTTTTCGATGCGCCGAAAATCGTTGGGATTATTGAACAGATTTTCGAACGGCCCGGCCACGAAGGGCAACAAAGCGAAGGCCGCGACCACCAGAGTCTTATCAGAATTGCCGGGCCGGCTATCGGCGATGTTGGAGTAGAGCAGCGCGCCAATTGCGCCCATCACTAGGAACAGCGGAAAGATGATGATGACGCAGATAAGGCCTTCGAGATGAAACAATAGCGCGGCGGCCAGAAACGTCATCACCACCCAAAAGGGCGCCCATACAATGCGCCACCACGAATCGAGGGTACCGGGGGTGAAATGAGCCGTGATGGCCCCCAGCGCCAGCGGAATGCCCAGCAGAAACGACCAGCTCAGCAGGCCATTTTCGGGCAGCAGGCCGTTGGCGAAGAAGAAGCGGGCAAACAGTGAGTAAGCCAGCCCTAAACCGAGAGCCAGCAGGAAGGGATAACGCGGCCGGGAAATTGGCATGAGTAGATTTGGCAAACTGATTTGAAACGCAGGCTGCCGTCTTAAGCCACACCGGCCGCGCCCGCGGCTCCGCAAGTTACCCGCATATCTGCATGACGCCCACCACTACGCCGCCCACTATCGTTTTCCTGCACGGCTTTGCCGAAAGCCGCGAGGTCTGGACCGACTTTATGCGCCCCTTCCCCGAGGAATACCGGTTGCTCGCGCCCAACCTGCCCGGCCACGGCACCAACCTCGCGACCGTGCCCGACTTCTCGATGGAAGCCCAGGCGCGCTACGTCATCGACTACCTCAACCAGAAGGGCTGCCCCGAGCCGGTGCTGCTGGTGTGCCACAGCATGGGCGGCTACGTGGCCCTGGCCTTGGCCGAACGCTGGCCTCAGCGCGTGGCCGGCCTGGCCTTCGTCAACTCCTCGGCCCTGGCCGATACCGACGAGAAGCGCCAGAACCGCGAAAAGAATATCACCTTCGTCGAGAAGCACGGTGTGGGCAAGTTCATGGAGTCGTTCGTGCGGCCGCTGTTTGCGCCCGTCAACCGCGACCGCCTTACCGAGGCGCGCGGGCTGCTGGAGGAAATCGGCAAGGCTACGCCCGAAAGCACCATTGCCGGCGCGCTGCGCGGCATGGCCGCCCGTCCCGACCGCACCGCCGTGCTCGCTAAAGCCCCGTTCCCGGTACTGATGGTGGCCGGCAAGCACGACGTGGCCGTGCATTTTGAAGACGCCGTGCGGCAGGCCGCG
>NZ_BAAGZM010000187.1:0-7036 GCF_054778495.1 Hymenobacter agri | reverse complement strand
AGGGCTGGCGACGGTGGCTGCTGGCGGCCATGTTCTGGTTTTTCCGGCTCACCACCCGGCTGCGGGCCCGCGAGCTGCCCGATTTTGCGGTGGCGCTAGCAGCGCGGGGGTTGCGAGGCCAATCCCGGGGGCGCTTTTACGCGGGGGCTGCCGAAGCCTCGGTATTCCAGTGAGTAAGTTCGTGGCCTTGGATATATTATAATGCAGCTGCTTGCATGCGAAACATAATTTTAACGGCCTTTGCTTGTTATTTTTACGTGCAAACGACGGTTGTATTGTAAATTTTCCGCAACTTTACAGCTGCTGTTCGGCCTTCCTTGTGACCAGTTTACTTATTGTGCTATAATTTACCCTATGAAACACATTGCTACTCTCGGCATCGCCTTCTGCCTGGGCTTGGGCGCGGCGGCAGCCCAAACGAAGGCGCCCGGCGCGCCGGTGCGCTACGCGCTGTCGTTCCCGAATGCGACGCACCACGAGGCCAAAGTGACAGCTACGTTTGCGGGCGTGGGCAGCGGCACGCTGCACGTACGCATGGCCCGCAGTTCGCCCGGCCGCTACGCCGTGCACGACTTTGCCAAGAATGTATATTACGTGGTGGCCACCGACGGCTCGAACCACCCGCTGCCGCTGAACCGCCCCGACCCCTACGGCTGGGACGTGAAGCCCGGCGCTGACGGCATTGTGATTTTCAGCTACACGCTGTACGGTGACCAGACCGATGGCACGTTTGCCGGCATCGACCAGCAGCACGCCCATCTGAACCTGCCCGCTACGCTCTGCTACGCCACCGGGCTCGAAGACCGCGCCGCCGAAGTGAAGTTTGACGTGCCGCCGGCCTGGAAAGTGGCCACGCAGCTGCGGCCCAGCGACGACAAGAACACCTTCACGGCACCCAATTTTCAGTACCTGATGGACAGCCCCGTGTCGCTGGGCGCGCAGCAGGTGCGCAGCTGGCAGGAAGGCGACCAGACCATTGAGCTGGCCATGCTGTACCAGGGCCCGGCTTCGGAGATGGATGCGTTCGCCAAGAACGTGCAGAAAGTGGTGAAGGAAGAAAAGGCCATTTTCGGCGTGCTGCCCACGTTTGACTTTGCGCGCTACACTTTCATTGCTGACTACCTGAGCCAGGCCACCGGCGACGGCATGGAGCATCGCAACTCTACTTCGCTCACCAGCCCTCGCACCCTCAAGGATGAGGATGCGACGAAAAACCTGGGCACCGTGGCCCACGAGTTTTTCCACGCCTGGAACGTGGAGCGCCTGCGCCCGAAAGACCTAGAGCCCTTCGACTTCCAGCGCGCCAACATGAGCGACAACCTGTGGTTTGCCGAAGGCTTCACGCAGTACTACGGCCGCCTGGCCCTGCGCCGCGCCAAGCTGATTGAAGACGAGGACTTCTTTGACGACATCAGCCGCTGGGTGAACCTGCGCCAGAACAGCCCCGGCGCCCGCTACGCCTCGGCCATCGACATGAGCCGCCAGGCCGCCTACACCGACGGGGCCGGCCAGAGCGGCGCGCCCATGAACCTGGTGAACACCAACCTGTCGTACTACGACCAGGGCGCTGGCATTGCCCTGGTGCTCGACATGCAGCTGCGCCAGCACCACCGCTCCTCGCTCGATAAATACATGCAGGCCATGTGGCAGCAGTTTGGCAGCAAGCAGAGCGGCTACGCTCCTACCGCGCCCTACACCACCCGAGATTTGCAGCGCGTGCTGGGCGAGGTGAGCAAGGACACCGTGTTTGCCGGCCGCTTCTTCCGCCAATACATCTACGGGCGCGAAACGCCGCGCTTCACCGAAAACCTGCTGGTGGCCGGCCTAGCCGTGATTCCGACCCGGGCCCTGGGCGCGGCCCTGCCCAACCAGGTGGAGTTCGACGACGAGGGCCGCTGCATCGTGGCGTATAACACCCAGATTGGCTCGGGTCTGTATAAGGCCGGCATCGACCGCGGCGACCAGATTGTGGTGCTCGACGGCAAGGAGCTGCACAGCCGCAACGACATGGACGCCGTGCTGCACAAGCACTCGCCCAGCGACGTGGTGTTTGTGAAAGTAAAAACCCGCGGCGGCGTGGAGCGCACCACCCAGCTCATTCTGGCCGAAGACCCTACCGTGCAGGTGAAACCGGTAGAGGGCGTGGAGAAAATGACGCTGGCCCCCGCTCAGAAAACGCTGCGCGACGCCTGGCTGGCCCCGCAGGCTTCGAACTAAGCTCGCCCGCTTACCTGAACAATGGCCCCGGTGGGCCGGCTCCGCGCGTGGCGGGCCGGGCCGCCGGGGCTTTTTGCGGAGCCAACAGGCCGGTTTTTCGGAATACCCGCTAGCTTTACGCCCCAGCATACGGCCAGCGGCGAGCCGCTTGAACCCGCGGGCTTCGCGCCCGCGCCGGCCGTTGCTGATTGCGAGTTGTCATTTAGCCTTTCCTGCCATGCCTCTCTTCGATAAAATCGCCCACGCCGCTAAGGATTTTTTCATTGAGCCGGAAGAGGGCGCGGCGCCCCCCGCGCCCAGCACTGCGCCGCCGACCGCGCAGTTTGGTGCGCCTGTTCCATCGGTCGCTCCGGCTACGGCCGCGCCCGATGCTGCCCCCGTTCCGGGCCAGCCCGAGCAGCGACACCTCGACCACATTGCGGGCCTGCTGGCCGGTGATGGCAAAGACTTTGCGGCTTACATGAAAATGGTGAAAAGCATGGCCGCCGCCGGCCTGAGTGGCCCCATGCTTTATCAAACGGCTTTCAACGCTTTTGCGGCCGTGAACGGGGCCACCGTGCCGGCCCTGCTGGCCTCGGCCTCGCAGTTTGAGCAAACCCTGACCGACGACCGCGAGAAAGTGCTGGCCCGCCACCGCGAGAAAATGGGCGAAGCCAACGCCGCCGGGGCCACGCCCGGCCCCGTGGCCCTGCTCATGGCCCAGGAAAAAAAGCTGGCTGCCGACCTGGCCGAACTCACCCGCCAGCTGCAGGCCAAGCAGCAGCAGCTGCAACAGACCCAGCAGCAGCTGGGCGAGGAGCGCCGGAAGACACAAACCGCGCTGGCATCCTACGAACTGGCTAACGCCGCTGCAATGGCCGACCTGCAAACTCACCGCAAAGCGGCCGAAACGTTTTTGATGGGCGCGAAATAGGCGCTTTTACCACAAGGCTGTTCGCCGATGTAGAGACGCAAATATGCGTCTCTACATCGTTCCGGTGATTTTCTCAACCGCTTCTATTCTTCATTCCTTTCTGCAAAATGAATACTCCGCTACTGGGCCCGCCCTCGCCGGCCGATGGCCTGCCCTCCTGGCAAAAACCTGAGAAAGTTGCCGCCTGGGTTTTCGTGGCCGCGCTGGTGGGCGCGGGCGTGTACTACTGGGGCAAAATCCTGCCCTATCTGCTCGACATCGTGTTCAATTCGGTGAAGCTGGGTATTGGGCTGGGCGCGCTGTTCGTACTGTTTTTGCTGGCTACGAATAAGCGCATTCAGGCTGGCATCTGGTACCTCGGACAGCGCATTTTCCGCACGGCGGCCAGCATTTTCGTGAATACCGACCCCATCGGTATCATGGAAGACTACATCGCGAATACCGAAAAGGAAGCCCGCAACATGGAGGCCGAAGTGGGGCATATCGAAGGCGCCAACGAGCTGGTGAAGCGCAAGATGGAGGCCAACAACGCCCAAATGAAAGAATATCTGGCCCTGGCCGCCTCGGCCCAACGCCAAGGCGAAAAGGACGCCTCCGAGAGCTACGCCAGCCGCGCCGCCCAGCTCGAAGATTACAATAAGCGCCTGCAACCCATGGCCACCACCACGGCCAACGTGAGCCTGGTGATGCGCCAGATTCTGAAAGCGGCGCTGCGACAGATTGACAACAGCAAGTTCAAAGTCAACCTGTTGAAAGACGAGTACGCGCTGGTGAAACGCACCAGCTCGGGCATGCGCGCCGCGATGAACATCCTGCGCGGCGACCCTGACAAGAAGTACTTCTTCGACCTGGCCACCGACCGCGTGGCCCAGGATATGGCCCAGCAGCTCGGCCAGATTAAGCAGGCCATGCGCTACTCGCAGGAGTTCGTGAAGGAAATGGACATCCAGAACGGCGTGATGAGCGAGAAGGGCCAGCACCTGCTCGACCAGTACCAGAAGGGCGAATTCAACGCCATCATGAACAACGAACCGCCCGTGCCGATGAGCGCCAACGCCACCCGCCAAGCCACCGACGACGCCTACGGCAAGCTGCTTGATTAACAGAGCCAGCGCGCCGAGAGAACGTCATACAGAGCGCAGCGAAGCATCTCGCGTGCGCAAGGCAATGCAATTTTAGCTACGCTAACCTTCGGTTCAACGACTCGAGCGGGATGCTTCAACTACGCCCAGCATGACGTTCTGATAACGCAACACTTTAACCCAACACCTCCCCTTTCACCACCCTAACTGCAAACCTCATGCGGCTCACTTTCGCCAGCAAGGCCATCATCGCGGCCCTCATCGTTTTCGGCCTTTACTTCGGCATTCGCCGCTTCACGGCCTCCAACCCCGAACTGGCCCGCGTGGGCCAGACCACGGCTACCACCACCGTGCCGGTCGATACCATCGTGAACAACGGCGGCGGTACCGTTGCGCCCGCCGCCGCCGCCGATACCAAGCCGGCCTTCGCCTACGAAGCACCCGCGCCCGTCGATGGCAAGCTCAAGGGCGTGGTGGAGCTAGGGGCCAGCGGCTTCAACTCCTTCATCGTCCGCATCGACCAGAACCGCACCTGGAAGCTGGAAAAAGCCGACTTCGGCAACAGCTTGGTGATGGAAAACATGGCCACCGAAGACGATGTGCGCAAGGGCCTGAAGGCCTATATCGGCCAGATGCTGGACTTTGGCGTAAGCGGCCGCGACATTCACTTCGTGGTGAGCTCGGGCGCACTGAAAGCCGACGGCACTGCCAAAATCATCAAGGTGCTAAAGGGTATGGGCTACGTGGTGAATACCGTAACGCCCGAGAAGGAAGGCGTGCTGGGCCTGCGCTCGGTGCTACCCGCCTCGTTTTCCGACCGCGCCTTTGTGGCCGACATCGGCTCGGGCAACACCAAAATCTCGTGGCTCGACGGCAACACACCGAAGTCGGTGGAAACCTACGGGGCCAAGTATTTCGAGAAAGGCACCGCTGACGCTACCGTGGCCGCCGAGGTAAAAGAGAAGGCCACCCAGGTGCCGGCCGACCTGCGCGGCACCTGCTTCATCATCGGCGGGGTGCCGTTTGAGATGGCCAAGAAGGTGCGCAAGGGCAAGGAGCGCTACACCGTGCTCGACGCGCCCAGCGCCTACCAGCTCGATAACGCCAAGTCGAAGGCCGGTCTCAACATCTACAAATCCATCGCCGACGCCACCGGCTGCAAGCAGTTCGTGTTCGACTGGGATGCCAACTTCACCATCGGCTACCTGCTCACGCTGCCGAAGTAGCAGTTGATTTGGCTGGAACGAGTACCCCGAATTTTCAATTCGGCCCGTTGAACGAATTATGTTCGCCCGGGCCGAATTGAAAATTCGGGGTACTCGTTTTGGTTTTGCGCCCACGGCACTGCAAACACTTCTGCCCGCCGCCCGTTTCTTTGGCTCCCGAAGCTGCTTCCGACTCTTATGGCTCCACGCATTTCCTATCTCCGCAACGAGGCCCTGCCCACCGTGCGCCCCGGCTACCCCGGCAACAAGCTGTTCGGCAATGAATTTGCCAACGGCGAGGAGCTGTTCGAGCCCAGCTTCAGCAACGTGCTGAAGTGGCAGCTCGAAACCAACCCCCAAAAGGAAGAGAAGAAGCGCGACACCTGGACCCCCGACGTGGTAGACTGCGCGGCCGCCTTCGCCTCGACGGAAGACATGCTGGTGTGGCTGGGGCACTCCTGCTTTCTACTGCGCGCGGCGGGCGTGTCGCTGCTTTTCGACCCCGTTTTGTTCAGTTCGCTCGGCCTGCGGCACCGCCATTCCCTGCCCTGCCCGCCCGAAGCCATTCGCAGTATCGACTACCTAGTGCTCTCGCACGGCCACCGCGACCACTGCGACGAGCAATCCATCAAGCTGCTCGCGGCGCAGAACCCTGAGATGCAAGTGCTGTCGTCGTTGCGCATGGCTCCGCTGCTGCGCGGCATGGCTCCCGCCCTGCCGGTGCAGGAGGCCGGCTGGTGGCAGCAGTACGACCTCGGCCCCTCTGCCCCGCTCGAAATCACCTACCTGCCCGCCGCCCACTGGCACCGCCGCGGCCTCACCGACCTGAACCGCGTGCTTTGGGGTAGCTTCATGATTCGGGTGAAAGCCACCGACAAGCTAATCTACTTCGCCGGCGACACGGCCTACGGCGAGCATTTCGAGGCCATCGAAGCCCGCTTCGGCCCCATCGATATTGCCCTGATGCCTATTGGGGCATACAAGCCGGCCTACATGATGGCTAAAAGCCACGTGAACCCCCACGAGGCCGCCAAAGCCGCCAACGTGCTGCGTGCCGGCCACGTGGTGCCGATGCACCACGGCACCTTCGACCTGGCCGACGAGCCGCCATCGGAGCCGCTGCGCCAGCTACGCGAAGTGGCGGCCGGCGGCATGCTGCGCGGCGAATTGCACGCCCCCGCCGTGGGCGAAATCCTGCGCTGGCCGGACTGGGAGTAGCGTATTTGCCCAGACGTGTGTGTAATTCAGGAGCAGCGGGCATCGAATGAGCACCTGTCGCCATCGCGCGGCTGTTTTTGCTTTTCAACTGCTCGCCGCCGCGGGCTAGCGCTTCCTTCTCACTTATGCTTCCCAAGCCCCAACCCTGCGGCCAGTCCTGGCTCGGCATGACACCCACTGCCAACGGCCGCCTCTGCGGGCAGTGCGACAAGGAAATCTACGATTTCTCGGGCATGAGCTGGCCGGCCATTGCGCAAACGCAGGCGGCACACGGCAATGCCCTCTGCGGCATGTACTCGCCCGAGCAGTTGAAGTACTGGGGCCAGACGCCCCCGCCCAGCACCTGCACCAAGCTGGCGGCCGCCACCACGCTGGCCCTCACGCTGGCCAACCTCCCGGCC
>NZ_BAAGZM010000186.1:0-7062 GCF_054778495.1 Hymenobacter agri | reverse complement strand
GGCCGACGACCCTGCCGCCCTGTTCACAGTAGCTCGCGAGGTGCTGGCTGCCGCCGTGGCCGACGTGCGCAGCACTTCGCACCAGCTTTACCCCGCCAGCCTGGCCCGCGTGGGGCTCGTGAAAGCCCTGGAGCGTCTAGCCGACCTCAGCCGCCACGCCGAGGGGCTGGATGTGCATTTCGATGCGCACTACCCACACGCGCTGCCAGAGGCGGCCGAGCTGGCGCTGTACCGCATCTGCCAGGAACTGGTGCACAACTCGCTCAAACACGCTCACGGGGCCACTTTCCTGCGCATCGGGTTGCACCAGAACGGCTCACAGCTGGTGCTGGAAGTGGAAGACAACGGCTGCGGTTACGAGTTTGGCTCTCCGGCTTCGGTGCGGGCCGGGGTGGGGCTGCGCAGCATTGGGGCACGGGTGCAACTGCTCGGCGCCTTGCTGGTGCAGGAGGCGGCCCTAGGCCGGGGGGTGCTAACGCGCATCGAGCTGACGCACGCTGCGCCGGCAGCATAGCCCTGCCGGTGCCAACGTTCCCGGCAACGATTGCGCAAATAAAGCGGGCGGCGAGCGGCTTTTTCGGTGGGCCGGGCGGTTGCGAAGGGGTAATATTGTTGGGGCCGGTCCCGCAGTGGGCCCGGCTTTTGCCACTGAACCAACCCGGCTTTGCTGATGATGAAAACAAGTGCCACGCTGCTGCTGGCGGGCCTCGGGGCACTGCTGGCCACGGCCTTTCGGCCGGCCGCCGCGCCGCCCACGCAGGTGTTTCTGGTGGGCGATTCCACGATGGCCGACAAGGCCGACCTCACCAAGCCCGAGCGCGGCTGGGGCATGGCGTTCGGCCAATATTTCGACAACGGCGTGGTGATTCGCAACACCGCCGTGAACGGGCGCAGCACCAAAAGCTTCTACCGCGAAGGCCGCTGGGCCAAGGTGCTCGATGGCCTGAAGCCCGGCGACTGGGTATTCATTCAGTTCGGCCACAACGACTCGAAGGTGGAAGACAGCGTGCGCTCGGCCCCGGCCCAGACGCTGTACCGCCAGCTCCTTACCAAGTTTGTGGCCGAAGCCAAAGCCAAAGGTGCCAACCCCGTGCTGCTCACGCCGGTAGGCCGCCGCTATTTCGACGAGGCGGGCAAAAGGAAGGACGACCACGGCGAGTACCCTGGCGTGGTGCGCGAAGTGGCCAAGGCCCAGAAAGTGCCGCTCATCGACCTGCACGAGCGTAGCTGGCAGATGTACTCGCAGCTGGGCGAGGCCGGTACCCGGCCGCTGTTCTGGAGCTACCAGAATGGCTACTACCAGGAAAACCCGGTGCCGCCCGCCAAAAACGACAACACCCACTTCTCGGAATACGGTGCCACCCGCGTGGCCCAGCTCGTGGCCCAGGACGTGCAGACCCAGCACCTCGGGCTGGCCAGCCACCTGCGCCCGGCCGCCTACGCCGGCCAGCTCACCGCCGACCTGCCCGTGGTGCTGGCACCGTCGTTCCGCCGTGATACCTTCAACCTGGCCCAATACGGCGGCGTGGCTGATGGCCAGACCCTGAATACCGAGGCCTTCCGCAAAGCTATTGCAGCCTGCGCGGCCCAGGGCGGCACCGTGCTGGTGCCCCGCGGGTTGTGGCTCACTGGCCCTATCACGCTGCAAAGCAACGTGAACCTGCACCTGGCTACCGGCGCGCTGGTGCAGTTCACGGCTGACCGCCGCCAGTACCCGCTCATCAAAACCACCTGGGAAGGGGAGGAGGCCATTCGCAGCCAGGCCCCCATTTCGGGCACCGACCTTACCAACATCGCCATCACCGGCAACGGCACGTTTGACGGCGCGGGCGACGCATGGCGTCCCGTGAAAAAAAGCAAGCTGAACGAAACGCAGTGGCTGAAGCTGGTGGGCTCGGGCGGCGTGCTGAGCGAGAAAAAAGACTACTGGTACCCCTCGGCCAGCTCGTTGAAGGGCAACCAGCTGGCCGCCGCCGGCACCCCGCGCAAGAGCCTCGACCCCACGGCGTTCGATGATATTCGCGACTTTCTGCGGCCCAATATGCTCAGCCTCACGCGCTGCAAGCAGATTCTGCTGGAGGATTTCGTGATTCAGAACTCGCCGGCCTGGACGATTCATCCGCTGCTGTGCGAGAACCTGACCGTGCGCCGCGTAACGGCCCGCAACCCCTGGTACGGTCAGAACACCGACGCCATCGACGTAGAATCGTGCCGCACCGGGCTGATTGAAGGCTGCACGTTTGACGTGGGCGACGACGGTTTGTGCATCAAGAGCGGCCGCGACGCCGAGGGACGCCGGCGTGGCGTGCCCACCGAGAACTTCATCATCCGCGACTGTCGGGTGTACCACGCCCACGGCGGCTTCGTGATTGGCTCGGAGATGTCGGGCGGCGTGCGCAACCTCTACGTGAGCAACTGCACCTTCATGGGTACCGACGTGGGACTGCGCTTTAAAACGGCCCGCGGCCGCGGCGGCGTGGTCGAGAACATCTTCGTCGACGGTATCGACATGACGGACATTGCCGGCGAGGCCGTGCTGTTCGACATGTACTACGCCGCCAAAGACCCCGTGCCGCTGGCCGGCGAAAGCACCGCGCCGCCCATTATTGCCGCGCAGCCGCTGAACGAGGGCACGCCGCAGTTCAAAGGCTTCCGGATTTCGAACATCACCTGCAAGGGCGCTACTACCGGTATTCTGGTGCGCGGTCTACCCGAAATGAGCATCAAGGACATCAGCATCGAAAATGCCGTTATCGAGAGTAAGAAAGGCCTCGTGTGCCAGGAAGCTGAGAACATTCGCCTCAAAAACGTGACGCTGCTTTCGACCGACACCACGCCCGTGCTCGAAGTGCAGAACAGCCGCAACATCGCCCTCGAAAACATTCGCTACGCCGATGGTGCCGACCTGCTGCTACGTGTGACCGGCGACCGCAGCAAGGACATTCGCCTGACGAATACCGACACCAAAAAGGTGAAACGTGGCGTGGAACTGGGCGATAAGGTGGCAAAGAAGACCGTGACGTTGGCTGGACGTTGATTATTTCATGTTTTCCAGAGTCCGTCGCAATGGAGCATTGAACGACCCTGCGCCCACTGCGCTTTTACCACTGCGACCCACTGCGGGAAATCCGTTTGAGAAACCTATGAAACGACTTGTCCTGCCGCTGCTGAGCCTCGCGTTGCTGGCCGAAACCGGCGCGGCCCAAACCGCGGCCCCGTACTCGCAGCGCATGGCCGATGCCTTCATCAGCTGGCACCCGGATTCCATTGTTATCGGCGCGCGCAAAACGGCCCGCTGGGACTACGAGCAGGGCCTGATGCTGAAGGCGCTGGAGCGCGTGTGGCAGCGCACCGGCGACGCCCGCTATTTCACCTACATCCAGAAAGACCTCGACCAGTACGTGCGGCCCGATGGCAGCATTCGCACCTATAAGCCCGATGATTATCTGCTTGATAACGTAACCACCGGCCACGCCGTGCTACTGCTGGCCCAGGTGTCGGGCCCCAATCAGGCCAAATACGTGAAGGCGGCGCAGGTGCTGCGCAAGCAGCTTGATACGCAGCCGCGCACCAACGAAGGGGGCTTCTGGCACAAGAAAATTTACCCCAACCAAATGTGGCTCGACGGCCTGTACATGGCCGAGCCGTTCTATGCCGAGTACAGCCGCCTGTTCAATCAGCCCGCCGGGCTCGATGACGTAGCCCGGCAGTTTGCGTTGATGGAGAAGCACCTCGTGGATGCCAAAACCGGCCTGCTCTATCACGGCTACGACGAAAGCCGCGAGCAGGCCTGGGCCAGCAAAACCACCGGTCAAAGCCCCCATTTCTGGGACCGCGGCATTGGCTGGTACGCCATGGCGCTGGTCGACGTGCTCGACTACTTCCCCGCCGACCATCCCCAAAGGCCCGCCCTGGTGCAGGCCCTGCAACGGCTGGCCCCCGCGCTGGCCAAATACCAGGATGCCAAAACCGGCACCTGGAGCCTGGTAATGGGCCAGGAGGGCCGTAAAGGCAACTATGCCGAAGCCTCGGGCAGCAGCATGTTTGTGTACGCGCTGGCCAAGGGTGTGCGCTTGGGCTACCTCGATAAAAAATACGCCGCCGTGGCCCGCAAAGGCTACGACGGCCTGCTGAAAACCTTCGTGGAAACCGCCCCCAACGGCGCGCTGGCTCTGAACGGCACCGTGAGCGTGGGCGGCCTGGGCGGCAGGCCATATCGCGATGGCAGCTACGAATACTACCTGAGCGAGCCGCTGCGCAAAAACGATTTGAAGGGCGTCGGCCCTTTCATTCTGGCCAGCACCGAAATGGAAATTGCTGCCGAAGACGCGGTGGGCCAGGGCAAAATGGTCGGGCTCGATTACTTCTATAACCACGAAATGCGCAAGAACGCCTTCACCGGCGAGTCTGAGCAGTGGCACTACACTTGGGAGGAGCGCACGCACGGCGGCTTCTGGCTGTGGGGCAACCAGCTGCGCGAGCTGGGCGCGCGCACCGTGGCCGTGCCCGCCGCACCCACGGCCGCCAGCCTCAAGCCCTTGAGTGTCTACATCATCGTTGACCCCGACACGCGCAAGGAGTCGCCCACGCCCAACTACATTCAGCCTGCCGATAGCAAGGCGGTTACCGACTGGGTGCGCGGCGGCGGCACCCTCGTGCTGCTGGCCAACGACACAGCCAACTGTGAAATCAAGCACTTCAACGAGCTAGCTAAAAACTTCGGCGTGCAATTCACCGCCCAGAGCGTGAACATGGTGCAGGGCAGCCAGTTCGAGCAGGGCCGCGTCGATTTAACCTCGGGTAAAGCGGTGTTCAAAAATGCTACTTCGGCCTACATCAAAGAGCTGGCCGTGCTGAGCGTGGCCGCTCCCGCCCAACCGCTCGTGACCAACAACGGCAAGGTTATCATGGCTACGGCGCGCTTGGGCAAGGGCAAGGTCTTCGTCCTCGGCGACCCGTGGCTATACAACGAGTACGTGGACGGCCGCAAGATTCCGGCTTCGTTCCAGAACTTCCAGGCCGGTAAAGACTTGGGCCGCTGGCTGCTGGGGAAGTAGGGCATAATTAAAGACCAACAGAACGTCATGCTTCGACTGCGCTCAGCATGATGTTCTTAATTTCTCAGCAAGGAGGCGCTACAGCCCAATCCGGAAATCGGCCTCCTTGCGCACTGTTGCGGCCGACGACTCGCGCACCTGCAGCGCCGTGGGCAGCTTCACGGTGCCGGGCGGCGAGGCTTTTTGCTTGCGCTCGATGAGCTCGATGAGACGTTCAGCGGCTAGCTGGCCGATTTCCTGGGCCGGTTGCGTCACGGTGCTCAGGGGCGGGTTCAGCATTTCGGCGGCGGGTAGGTTGGTGAAGCCGATGAGCGAAATGTCCTCCGGAATGCGGATGCCGCGCTTGCGCAGCGCCGTGAGGCAGCCCAGCGCCAGCCGGTCGCTGGCCGTGAAAAAGGCATCGGGGCGGGGCTCCTGGGCCAGCAGTTGCTCCACCAGCTCATCGGCCTCGTCGGGGCCGAAGGTGCCGTAGCGCACCAGGTTTTCATCGAAGGCCACGCCGTATTGCTCCAGGGCGGCGCGGTAGCCGGCCAGGCGCTCCTGCGTGATGCTGAGGTAGGGCGGAATGGTGAGGTGGGCAATGCGCCGCCGGCCCGTTTGCAGCAGGTGCGAGGTGGCGGCGTAGGCCCCGCCGAAATTGTCGGCTACTACCTGCGTCACGGGCAGGGCGGGCGCCACGCGGTCGAAGAGCACCAGCGGTACGCCCTGCGCGTGCAGGGCGTGCAGGTGGGCCACATCGGAGGTTTCGCTGGAAAGCGAGAGGAGCAGGCCGTCGACGCGGCGGGCCACGGCCTGCTGCACATTGGCCATTTCGCGCTCGTAGCTTTCGTGCGTCTGGAAAATAATGACGTGGTAGCCGCGGTTGTAGGCAATGGCCTCGATGCCGTTGATGGCCTGCGAGAAGAAGTTGTTGGCAATCTGGGGCACGATGACGGCCAGCGCCTTGCTGCTGCTACCCTTGAGGCTGAGCGCAATCGGGTTGGGGCGATAGTTGAGACGCTCGGCGTATTCCATCACCAGCCGCTTGGTTTCGGGGCTGATTTCGTAGCTGTCGCGCAGGGCCCGCGATACCGTCGAGGTCGACAGGTTCAGGGCGCGGGCAATGTCTTTGATGGTGACGGGGTCCAAGCGGCTTTCTTTCTAAAGTTCAATAAACAGCAGCAGGCTTGCCGGCGCGGGGTGAGTGCCGACTAACGGCCCGTAAGGTACTGCGGCGGGCTTAAATAGGACGGCAGAAGCCCGCCAGGCGCAACGCGCCATCGTTCCCGGCAACGATTGCACAAAAAAACATTGTCCAACTCTTGCTTTCGCCCAGCCCTGCCCGGAACCTTTAATCAGCCAACCGCTCCACAAGAGTAGGAAATATCCGGCTAATTCCTCTGCAAAGTCCAGTCGCCCTCATCCGATTTTCATGGCCGCCCTCTCCGCTCTCTTCAGTCTCGCTGGTCAGCGCGCCCTCGTTACGGGGGCCGACCGGGGCATTGGCCAGGCCATGGCCATCGCGCTGGCCGAAGCCGGGGCCGACATCATTGGCGTGTCGCGCAGCCTGCCTGAGGGTGGCGAAACCGAAACCGCCGTGCGCGCCCTGGGCCGCGACTTCCGCGCCTACCGCGCCGACCTGGGCGATGCCGCGCAGCTCAAGGCCTTCATTCGGGAAGTGCAGGCCGATTTTCCGGTCATCGACATTCTCATCAACAACGCCGGCATTATCCGCCGTGCGCCGGCCGCCGAGCACTCCGACGATGACTGGGATGCCGTGCTCAGCGTGAACCTCGACGCGCCGTTTCGGCTGGCCCGGGCGCTGGGCGGCGAGATGCTGAAGCGCGGGTGCGGCAAAATCATTTTCACGGCCTCGCTACTCACGTTTCAGGGCGGCATCAACGTGCCGGGCTACGCGGCCAGCAAGGGCGCCATCGGCTCGCTGGTGAAGGCGCTGGCCAACGAATGGGCCGGCCGCGGCGTGCATGTGAACGCCATCGCGCCCGGCTACGTGGCCACCGACAAC
>NZ_BAAGZM010000185.1:0-7083 GCF_054778495.1 Hymenobacter agri | reverse complement strand
CGCGGATGCCGCCGCCCTCCATCACGAGGTTGCGGTAGCGCGGCGGGGCGGCCGGCTGCGCCTGGGCAGCGCGGCCAGCCAGCCAGATTCCGACAAACAACAGCAGCAGGCGCAGCTTCATGGGCCAAAGGTACCGCCGGGCGGCAAGCCGGGGCTACTCGTCGTGGGCACGGCCCTGCACGAAGTCGTGCAGAAACTGCGCTACCGCCTCGGTGGGGTGCGCGGCCAGGCCGGGCGCAGCTTTCAGGGGCAGAAAGCCGGTGACCTTTTCCAGCATCCGGGCATCGGTGGGCGCGTAGGCCATGCGCCAGTCGGGGAAGGCGCGCTCGGCAATGGGGCCGTAGGCGAGGGTGCGCACGGCGTAGTGGCGCGGGTCGGCCTGAATGCGGGCATAGAGCTGGCTTAGCTCCGGCTCGGGGCCTTCGAGCACCTGCATAAACTGGCCGTGGGCGTGCAGCAGCAGGCCGCTGAGACGGGTGCGCTCGTTGTGCAAGCGGGCCTTGCGCAGCAGCGGCGGTAGCGTTACCTCGTGCACGGCCCGGGAAGCCTGGCTGCGGTATATCAGGGAGTACAGCGTGGGGTGCGGGGGCATAGGCAGGGCCGGGTTGGTGTAACTAAGGCGCTCCAACACCGTTGGGAGCAAAACGGTGCCCGCGGCGGCGGTGGGCCCGGTATCTTTGCGCCCGTCCCACCGTTCACCCTCTCTCGATTTTCCGCATGGCCACCACTCCCGGCGACACTGAAACCACTGTATTACCCGGCGCTGTGCTGGTCATCGGCGCCTGCGGCCAGCTCGGCCTGGAGCTGGTGGCGGCCCTGCGCCAGCGCTACGAGCCCCACCTGGTAGTGGCCGCCGACGTGCGCCCGCCCAAAGACCCCGGCATGCTGGCCGGCGGCCCCTTCGAGCTCCTCGATGTGCTCGACCGCACCCGCCTCGACAAGCTCATCCGCCAGTATCGCCCCAAGCAGATTTACCACCTCGCCGCGCTGCTCTCGGCCACGGCTGAGAAAAACCCGCTCTTTGGCTGGCAGCTGAACATGGACGGCCTGCTCATCGTGCTTGAAGCCGCCGTAGCCCACGGTGTGGCCCAGGTGTACTGGCCCAGCTCCATCGCCGTGTTCGGCCCCGATACCCCGCGCGATAACACGCCGCAGGTCACCATCATGAACCCCAACACGGTGTACGGCATCAGCAAGCTGGCCGGCGAGCAGTGGTGTGAGTGGTACCACCGCAAGCACGGGCTGGATGTGCGCAGCCTGCGCTACCCCGGCCTCATCGGCTACAAGAGCCTGCCCGGCGGCGGCACCACCGACTACGCCGTCGACATCTACCACAAGGCCGTGGCCGGCGAAAACTACGAGTGCTTCCTCGAAGCCGACACGTATTTGCCGATGATGTACATGCCCGACGCCCTCAAGGCCACGCTGGACCTCATGCACGCGCCGGCCGAGCAAATCAAGGTGCGCACCAGCTACAACCTGGGCGCGATGAGCTTCTCGCCGGCCGAAATCACGGCCAGCATCCAGAAGCACGTGCCCGGTTTTGAGGTAACGTATAAGCCCGATGCCCGCCAGCAAATCGCCAACTCCTGGCCCGCCAGCATCGACGATTCGAAGGCCCGCCAGGACTGGGGCTGGCAACCCGATTTCGACCTCGACAAGATGACGGCCGACATGCTGCTGCATCTGAAAGAGATGAAGCAGGCGTAACGGCTGGACTCAGCCGACCAGGCAAAAAAGCAGCACGTCTTTAACGAAAGACCGTCATGCTGGGCTTGTCGAAGCATGACGGTCTTTTTTGCCCTGCCAGTCTGACGGCTCAGCTACTGCCCTTCCCTACGCCTGCTGCCGCGAAGCTTCCGCGTCTTTAGGTGCGGCCGGGCGGTTGCCGCCGGCGTGGCGCGGCACGTTGAACAGCACCGACGTAGCCCACGGCACGGCAAACGCGGCCACCGTGAGCACGGTGATGATGACATCGGCGGTTTCGCTCTCCAGCGCCTCACTCACGAAGTGGCCGGGCGCGAAGTGCGCCACCAGCGAGAGCACTAGCTTGAGGCCCAGCAGCCCGATGACGCCGAAGGCCGCCGTTTCGAGGAACGGGTATTTGCCCATGAGCAGCACGAAGCCCTGCGCCACCAGCCGCATGGCCAGAATGCCGATGAACACGCCCACGCAAATCAGAATCAGGTTATCGGTGAAGGCGACGACGGCAAACACGTTATCGATGCTGAAGGCGAGGTCCATCAGCTCAATCAGAGCCACGGTGGCCCAGAACTTGCCGAACAGGCCCAGCGTGTTGCGGTAAAACCAGCTTTTTTCTTTCTCAATCTTCTCCTCGTCGTGCGGTGGGCCGGCCTTGAAATGGTCGTAAACCAGGTACAGCAGGTAAAGCCCGCCGAGCGGCTTCAAAAACCAAAACTTGATGAGAAACGAAGCGAATACAATGCACAAGCCTCGGAAGATGTAAGCCCCGAAAATGCCGTAGCGTAGCGCCTTCTGCCGCTGCTCTTTGGGCAGGTCGCCCACCATCGTGGCCAGCACGGCGGCGTTATCCACCGAGAGCAGGCTTTCGATGATGACCAGGTTGCCGACGATGGCCGCCGAGGCCAGCGGGTTGTGCAGGATTTGTTCGATTTCGTGGTTCACGGGGTAAAGCTAGAGGAAACGAAGGCGGAACACCGTAGAGACGCACGCATACTTGCGTCTTGTCGTTGGGCGAGCGGCCCCGCAACAGACGACATAGAATAAACAGCATCGACGATACACAGTTCAATGGCCGCAACCGACGAGACGCAAATATGCGTCTCTACAGCGCGATAATGCCCAGCAGTAGCGACACGGCCAGCATCACGAGCACCGTGCCGCCGGCCCATTTCAGCGTGAAGCGCTGATGCGCGCCGATGTCGACCCCGGCCAGGCCCACCAGCAGGTAGGTGGAGGGCACCAGCGGGCTCAGCAAATGCACCGGCTGGCCCAGCAGCGAGGCCTTGCCCATGGTGGCCGCGCCAATACCGAACGCGGCGGCGGCTTTGGTGAAAAACGGCAGGATGCCGAAGTAAAACGCGTCGTTCGACATGAAGAACGTGAGCGGCGCGCTCACCAGTCCGGTCAGCACCGGGAAGTGCGGGCCCCAGGCGGCCGGCACCAGTTGCACAAACGTCTGAGCCATGGCATCGACCATGTGCGTGCCATTGAGAATACCGGTGAAAATGCCCGCCGCAAACACCATCGCCGCCACCGACAGCGCATTGCCGGCGTGGGCCGCAAACCGCTGCCGCTGCTGCGCCAGGTTGGGGTAGTTGAGCACCGCCGCCAGCGCAAACGCCAGCATGAACAACACCGGCAGCGGCAGCAGCTCGCGCACCAGCGCCACCATCAGCGCGATGGTCAGCAGCGCATTCACCCACAGCAATTTGGGGCGGCGCAGGGCTTTGTCTTCGGGCGAAAGCTCCAGGTCGGGGCCCTCGGGCAGGGGCTGCGGCAGGCCGGCGGCGAGGCCGAATACCACGGCTTTTTTCTTGTCGGCCTGGTTCAGATGCTCCAGGCTCAGGCGTTTGCGCTCGCGCTTGCCGAAGCGCCAGGCCACGAAAAACACCCACACCAGCCCCGCGCCCATCGCCGGAATCAGCGGGTTGAAAAGCTGGGTGCTGTCGAGGTGCAGCACGCTCATGGCGCGGGCCGTGGGGCCGCCCCAGGGCAGGATGTTCATCACGCCGCCCACCAGCATGTTCATGCACGTCAATATCAGCGGGTTGATGCCGAGCTGACGATACAGCGGCAGCATGGCCGTGACCACGATGATGTAGGTGGTGGCGCCGTCGCCATCGAGCGACACGAGCAGCGCGAGCAGCGCCGTGCCGATGATGACTTTCAGCGGGTCGCCGTGGGCCACGCGCTGGATGCGGCTGATAACCGGGTCGAACAGTCCGGCGTCCGTCATCAGCCCGAAGTAGAGGATGGCGAACACCAGCATGATGCCCGTGGGCGCAATGTTCTTGATGCCGTCGAGCATCATCGGCCCCATCTGCCCCCCGAAACCGGTGAGCACCGCGAAGGCCACCGGCACCAGCAGCAGCGCCGTGATGGCCGACAGACGATTCGTCATAATCAGCACCATGAAGGTGAGAATCATGGCAAAGCCAGCGAGTGCGAGCATGGTCGTGGATGAGAAAGGGGAATAATTTAGAACAGTCATGCTGAGCACAGTCGAAGCATCTCTACCGCTTCGTTGCTTCCTGTTCTCACCAACCAAGGCAACGAATTTGTCCCACCTCATCCGTTGCAGCAAACGAGTTATTTGCGCGGAAGAGATGCTTCGACCAGCTCAGCACGACGGTTCTATTTAAAAGCTGTAGGGGCGGGGCTTGCCCCCGCCCGTCGTTGAACGATGCCATTGTGGCGGCCCTGAACGTCCGGGCGGGGGCAAGCCCCGCCCCTACACTATGTTAAAAATTGAAGCGCAGGGCCGAGAAATAATACGCGCCCAGGAAGCCAAACTGCGAGGTGAAGCGCGTGTAGGGCGTCTGGCCCGAGGCCCGGAGCGAGGGGAAGGCAATTTCGTCGGGGTACACGTCGAACAGGTTGTTGGCGCCCAGCGTGAAGCCCACGCGCGGCGTGAAGTTGTAAGTCAGCGACGCGTCGGTGATGACTTTGGCCGAGAAGGTCTGGTCGAGCTCGGCGGTGCTCTGGATGGCGGTTACTTCGCCGAAGCGGGTGGCACGCACCAGGCCTTCGAGCTTTTTGAAGCGGTAGTTGGCCGAACCGATGAACTTGGAGCGGGGCTGGGCCACCTCAATCAGGCCAATCATCACGCGGTCGACGAGCGGGGTGCCGAGGTTGGCCAGCGAGGGCGGCGTGCGCACGTCACCCACAACTTTGGTGGCATTCAGGGCCATGGCCAGATTCAGGCCGAAATCCTGGTCGCGGCTCATGCGCTTGCGGTAGCTGGCCACCACGTCGAGGCCGCGGGTGCGGGTATCGAGCGCGTTTGAGAAAAACTGCACCTGGGCGTAGCCCGAGCCGTTGAACACCGGCGCGAGGGCCGGCTTGGTAGCATCGAGCTGGCCCGAAATCACTACGCGGTCGGTGATGTCAATCTGGTAGGCATCGGCCGTGAAAGTCAGGTCGGGCGTGACCTGGGCGGTGAAGCCGAGGTTGTAGTCGAGGGTGGTTTCGGCCTTGAGCTTGCCCACGCCGAGGGCCTGCACGTAGGGGTTGTCGTTGCGCAGGTGGGCGATGGGGTACGAGTCGAACACCCCGTTCAGCGTCAGCCACTGGGCGTCGGCGTAGTTGGAGTAGTAGAGCTGGTGCATCGACGGCGCGCGGAAGCCGCGGTTGATGGAGCCGCGCACCGAGAACATCTCCGAGAACTTGTACCGGGTCGAAATCTTGCCGCTCACGTTCGAGCCGAAGTCGGAGTAGCGCTCGAAGCGGCCGGCCACGCCCACCAGGAATTTATCGGTGATGTCGCTGAGCACGTCCACGTACACGCCGGCGTTGTTGCGGGTGCGGCTCACGGCGTTCACGGCGGCAATGCCCTCGCGGCCGCTGCTGCCCACGTCGGGGTTGTTGGTGGTGACGGGTCCTTTCTTCCAGGAAGCCTCGTCGCCGGCCAGCAGCTCGTACTGCTCCACCCGGAACTCGCCGCCGTAGCTCAAACTCAGCGATTGCAGGCTGCCCACGTTCTCGAACGATTTCGACACGTTCACATTAGCCAGCACCTGCCCAAACTTGTTGGTGCCGGTGTAGAAATCGGTGGGCGAGGCGCTGCCGTATGAGGGGTTAACGGTGTGGTTGGCGTAGGTCTTGATGATGTTCTGGCCGCCGCCGAGGCTGAAATCGAGGTTCCAGCCGCCGGCCGTTTTGCGGCGCAAACCCACCGTCGAGGCAATGTCATCCACCGTGGCTGGGAACACGGGGTTGTAGCCGTTCGGGAACAGCGAGAGCACGGCGCGCTGCTTGTTGCTGGGATTACGGAAGAAGCCGTAGGCCACCATTTCCTTGCGCGAGTACCCGCCGAACGAGTATAGCCGCCAGGCATCGCCCAGCGCCACCTCGCCGTTGTAAAAGAACTGGCCCATCGTGTTTTTGGCCGTGCCGTAGGTGGTCACGTGGCGGTTGAAGTTGTTCTGGGCTACCAGCGCGTCGTCCTTGGCTTTGTCGGAATCGTACACGCGGCCGGTGTAGTCGCCCGAACGGTTGGTGGGCGTGTTGTAGTGGCCTTGGGCGGTCAGGTTCAGGAAACCGTCGCGCTTACCCAGCGGCAGGCCGTAGTTCACGCCCAAGTCGAAGGTGTGGCCGTCGCCCATGGCCGTCACGCCGTAGTTGCCGTTGATGATGCCGCCGCGCGGGTTTTTCTTCAGCACGATGTTCACGATACCCGCAATGGCGTCGGAGCCGTACTGGGCCGCCGCGCCGTCGCGCAGAATCTCGACGCGCTCGATGGCGGCCGTCGGGATGGCATTCAAATCGGTGCCTACCGAGCCGCGGCCCACCACGTTGTTCACGTTCAGGGCGGAGGACTGGTGGCGGCGCTTGCCGTTGATGAGCACCAGCGTCTGGTCGGGGCCGAGGCCGCGCAGGGTGGCCGGGTCCACGTACGAAGTCACGTTGCTGATGGCGTGCTTGGTCGAGTTGAACGAGGGCGCGGTGAAGTGAATCATCTGGCCCAGCTCGGTCTGGCCGGTTTTGGTGATTTCCTTGGCCGTGAGCACGTCCACGGGCACGGGCAGGTCCACGTTGGTGCGGGCTTCGGAGGCGCGGTTGCCCACCACAATCACATCGGCAATGGCGTGCGAAGTGGTTTTCATGGTTACGTCCAAAGTGCTGGCGCCGGCGGGCACGGGCACTTCGCGCAGCTCGTAGCCCACGTAGGTTACTACTAGCACGTCGCCATCCTCCACCTCCAGCGTGAAGCGGCCTTCGGCATCGGTCGTGGTGCCGCGGTTGGTGCCTTTGATGGCCACCGAGCTAAAGGCCAGCGGCGACTGGTCGTTGCCATCCACCACCCGGCCCTTGAGCGGCCGGCGGGCCAGCGCCCCGAAATCGTTTGGGGCCGCCGCCACGGCCGAAGCCAGCGAAGCC
>NZ_BAAGZM010000184.1:0-7102 GCF_054778495.1 Hymenobacter agri | reverse complement strand
GCGCAACCGCGTGGCCGAGCTGGTGCGCCGCGTGGGCCTCAGCCGCGAGCAGAACAAGCAGATTGGCGCGCTCAGCAAGGGCTACCGGCAGCGCGTGGGCCTAGCCCAGGCCCTGATTCACGACCCCGACGTGCTCATTCTCGACGAGCCCACCACCGGCCTCGACCCTAACCAGATTCTGGAAATTCGCCAGCTCATCCGCGAGGTGGGCGAGGATAAAACCGTCATTTTCAGCACCCACATTCTGCCCGAAGTCACGGCGCTGTGCTCGCGCGTGCTCATCATCAGCCGGGGCAAGCTGGTGGCCGACAGCCCGGTGGCCGAGCTGGCCGCCCCCGCCGCCGGCGAAACCATCGTCCGCGTCGAGTTTGAAGGCCCCGTGGACACCGCCCGGCTGGCTCAGCTCCCCAACGTGCGCCACGTAGAGTTGGCCCCTGATGGCGCCGTATTGCTTCGCACCGCGCCGGGCGTGGATGTGCGCGCCGCCGTGTCGCGCCTTGCGGCCCAGGAAGGCTGGCTGCTACTCGGGCTGCGGCAGGAGCACCAGAGCCTGGAGGAGGTGTTTGGGGAGTTGACGAAGTAATTTTTCAAATGTGGCAGATGCGGAGATGTAATGAGTTGAAAATGAAAGCACTTGATGCCAACTAACCAATTTTCACATTTTCCTATTCATCACATCTACCACATTAATAACTTATGCTTACCATCCTTCAAAAAGAATTCAACGCTTTTCTGAACTCCCCCGTGGCCTATGTGGTGCTGGGGGTATTCCTGGTGGCGACGGGCCTGTTCGTCTGGGTTTTCCCGGATAGCAGTGTGCTCGACTACGGCTACGCCGACCTGCAGACGCTGTTCAACCTGGCGCCGTGGATTTTCCTGTTCCTGATTCCGGCCCTCACCATGCGTACCTTCGCAGAAGAGAAAAAGGCCGGCACCATCGAGTTGCTGCTCACCCGGCCGCTCACCGATGGGCAGATTATTGGCGGCAAGTACCTGGCCTGTCTGCTGCTGGCGCTACTGGCGCTGGTGCCCACGCTGCTCTATTACTACTCGGTGTACAAGCTGGGCAGCCCCGAAGGCAACATCGACTCGGCCGCCACGGTAGGTTCCTATCTGGGACTGGCGCTGCTGGCGGCGGTGTTTGCGGCCATTGGGGTGCTGGCCTCGGCCCTCACGCGCGACCAGATTATTGCGTTTCTGGTGGCCGTAGTGGGCTGCTTTCTAGTGTATTCAGGCTTCGATTCGCTGGCCTCGGTGCTGCAGGGCAGCTCGGCTTACTACGTAAGCCAGCTCGGCATCGCGGCCCACTACCGCGACCTGAGCAAAGGCCTGGTCGACTCGCGGGATTTGGTTTATTTCTTTAGCGTGGTGGCTCTGGCGTTGCAGGGCACGCGCCTGGCACTACGGAGCCGTAACTGGTAATGGAAAATACGTTGACTACTTCTTCGGCTGCGGTTCCTGCCCCCTCCTCGCGCAAGCAGCGCGACTTGCTCACGTTTGCCGCCATTCTGGGCGGGCTGTTGCTGTTCAATTTCATCGCGCAACGCTTCTTTTTCCGCATCGATATGACGGAGGAGAAGCGCTACACGATGTCGGACGCGACCAAAAAGCTACTTCGCGACCTCAAGCAGCCGGTTACCGTCACGGTGTACCTCACCGGCGACTTCCCGCCCGCTTTCCGCCGCCTGGAGCAGGGCGTGCGCGAAACGCTCACCGAGTTCCAGGTGTACGGCGGGGCCAACCTGAACTACATTTTCATCGACCCCAGCGCCGGCAGTACCGAAGCCGCCCGCAATACTTTTTACCAAACCCTTTTTAAGAAAGGCCTGAAACCCACCAACCTCGGCGCCACCGAAAACGGCAAGCGCGTCGAAAAAATCATTTTTCCCTACGCCGTGGTGAGCTCGGGCGGACACGAGAAAAATGTGCTGCTGCTGCGCGGCAACCAGGCCGCCCCGGCCGAAGTGCGCCTCAACCAGAGCATCGAAGGGTTGGAATACGAGTTGGCCAGCACCATCCGGGCGCTGGTGCCCAGCCTGCGCAAGCGCATCGGCGTGGTGGAAGGCCACGGCGAGCTCGACAACGTGCAGGCCGGCGACATGCTCGGCAGCTGGCAGCAGCAGTACGACGTGTTCCGCGTGACGCTGAGCAAGGTGAAGGACCTGAGCGCGCTCGATGCCATCGTGGTGGCCCAGCCCAAAACGCCCTACTCCGAAGACGACAAGTTCAAGCTCGACCAGTTCATCACGCAGGGCGGCCGGGCGCTGTTTTTCGTCGATGCCCTGCGAGTAGATTTGGACAGTGTAAGCCGCAATGGTGCTTCACTGGCCACGCCCTACAACCTCAACCTCGACGACCTGCTGTTCAAGTATGGCCTGCGTCTGAACCCCAACCTGCTGCTCGACCTCAACAGCGGCCAGATTCCACTCGTGACCGGCATGGAGGGCAACAAGCCCAAAATTGAGCCCATGCCCTGGCAGCTCTACCCGCTCATCAACAAGTTCAGCCCCCACCCCATCACCCGCAACCTCGACGCGGTGTACCTGAAATTTGTTGGCAACCTGGATACGGTGAAGGCCACCGGCATCCGCAAAACCGCGCTGATGAGCACCTCGCGCTACACCCGCGTGCTGCCCGCTCCGGTGCCCATCAACTTCAACGACGCCCGCTTGGAGCCCAACCCCAAGCTCTACCAGAAGGGCTTCCAGCCAGTGGGCTACCTGCTTGAAGGGCAGTTTACCTCGCTCTTCGCCAACCGCGCCCGGCCCGGCACCCTGCAATTCCAGCCCGAGAAGCCGGCCAACGCCAAGCCGAGCAAAATCTTCGTCATCTCCGACGGCGACTTCATCCGCTCCGACATCGACCCCAAAACCGGCAACCCCTACCGCCTGGGCTTCGACCGCCTCGCCAACACCGAGTTCGCCAACCGCGAGCTGGTGCTCAACGCCACCGACTACCTACTCGACGAAACCGGCCTCATTGCCGTGCGCGGCAAGCAAATCACCCTCCGCCCCTTGGATAAGGTGAAGTTGGCCGAGCAGCGCCGCCGCTGGCAGCTGTTGAACATCGGTGCACCGCTGGCGCTGCTGGGGGCGTTCGGGGCCGTGCGGGCGTGGCGGCGCAAGCGGCGCTATGCGTCGTTCGGGGCCTAGTTGCTCAGAACCGAATCACGTCATCCGCCACGAAGGTGGCCAGCACCGAGTGCAGCCCCGCATCGGCGGCTAGGGTCAAGTCTTTCAGATGGGCACCCCTGGCCGGGTCGACGTAGCCTTGCAGCTGCGTAAATTCCTCGGGTTTCAGGGCTTTGAAGCCCATGGACCATTGCGAGAAATTGCGCGCCGCAATGGGCCCATCGGATAACTTAACCACCCGGCCATGCCGAGAATCCTGCGCAATGCGGGTAAAAATATAGCGAACTTCCTCTTCTGTGCCTTCCAGCACCTGCATAATGTCGCCGTTGCTATAGAGCAGCAGCCCGGTGAGGCCGTGGCCGTGGTTCCAGGTGCGCGACTGGGCGAGCAGTCCGGTAAGCTCGGCTTCGTTCAGGCCGGTGGTAGCCGAACTCTGATAAACTAAATGATGCAGCGATTCCATGAGAGGATTGAAATGAAGCCGCAAAGAACTTCGCTCGCCGGAATGTGTACAATGGCTGAGGTTAAATTAACGGCATTGCGGCTACCCGGCTGGCCAACGTAAGTCCGTCGTTGATGGTGTTTTTTTCAGTTGTTTTATGGGTTAAAGCCTCTTGCACCAATCTTGCGGCTGGCTTCCAAACGCGAACCCCGCCGCGTATCTTTGCCCTCCCCCAACCCCAACCAAGGCTCTACTTATGAAATTCATTGTTTCGTCCTCCGCGCTGCTCAAGCAGCTGCAAAGCATCAACGGCGTGGTTACGAACAACCCCGTGGTGCCCATTCTGGAGAATTTTCTCTTTGAGATTGAGGCCGGTAAGCTCACCATCACCGCCTCCGACCTGGAGACGAGCATGATTACCGAGCTGCCCGTGGAGGCCCGCGACACCGGCCGTATCGCCGCGCCCGCCCGCATCCTGCTCGACACCCTCAAGAACCTGCCCGACCAGCCCGTCACCTTCACGCTGGACGAGGAAACCTACACCATCGAAATCAGCTCCTCGAACGGCCGTTACAAGCTGGCCGGCGAGAATGCCGCCGACTTCCCCCGCGTGCCGGTGGTGAAGGGTTCCGCCCCGATTGAGATGCCCTCCTCGTCGCTGGCCCGCGCCATCAACAAAACCATTTTCGCGGTGAGCACCGACGAGCTGCGCCCGGCCATGACCGGCATTCTGGTGCAGCTGGCCGACTCGCAGGTAACCTTCGTGGCCACCGACGGACACCGCCTGCTGCGCTACCGCCGCCAGGATGTGGGCGCCGGCCAAACCGCCAACCTCATCATCCCGCGCAAAGCCTTCAACCTGCTGAAGGGCACGCTGCCCTCCGAGGCCACGCCGGTGAAGATGGAGTTCAACCAAAGCAACGCCTTCTTCAGCTTCAACCAGATGCGCCTCGTGTGCCGCCTGATTGACGAGCGGTACCCCGACTACGAGAACGTTATTCCCGTCAGCAACCCCAACAAGCTGGTTATCAACCGCGCCGAGCTGCTGAATTCGGTGCGCCGCATCAGCATCTACTCCAACAAAACCACCCACCAGGTGCGCCTGCGCCTAGCCGGCTCCGAGCTGGTGGTGAGCGCCGAGGACCTGGATTTCAGCAACGAAGCCAAGGAAACGCTGGCCTGCCAGTACGACGGCGAAGACATGGAAATCGGCTTCAACGCCCGTTTCCTGATTGAGATGCTGTCCAACATCGACTCCGAGGAAATCACGCTGGAACTGAGCACGCCCAACCGCGCCGGCCTGCTCATGCCCACCACCCCCGACGACAACGAAAGCATCCTGATGCTGGTAATGCCGGTGATGCTGAACAACTACGTTTAGATAACGCTTTCTGAACGTCATGCTGAGCGAAGTCGAAGCATCTCTACCGCGCCACTAATCAATTTTAGTATGGCGGCAGAGATGCTTCGACTTCGCTCAGCATGACGTTCTTTTTCTATCGTTCCGATACAACTCATTATGAAAAAATCAGAAATTCGCTTCAGCATCGCGCTGGATGACAATAAAGTACCCGAGGCCATCAGCTGGTCGGCCACCGATGCGGGGCCGGACATTCATTTCGCCAAGGCCATCAACATTGCGCTGTGGGACCGCGAGCAGGTGGGCACCATGAAAATCGACCTCTGGACTAAGGACATGCCCGTGGACGAGATGAAGCGCTTCGTAGTCGACAACATTGGCTCAATGGCCGAGAACATCGTGACGGCCACCGACGACAAAGAAATGGCCGCCAAAATGCGCGCGCTCTGCAAAGAGCTGTCAGAGTACCTCGACAAGCAGGAACAAGGCCAATAGCCTTGTAGCACATGCTTTAGCTTGTGCGTTCCAACAGGAGAAATTCCAATAGAAAAGCCCCACCGGAAGCATCCGGCGGGGCTTTTTATTTTGCGGGCGCAAGCGAGAACATGCGCTACAAGTACGGGCTAGCGGGCGTTGCGGCCCAGGTTGCCGGCGGGGCGGTTGGCCGGCTTGGGCGTGGCCGGACGGATGCTGGCATCGTTGGCCCGCGCAGGGGCCGGGTTTTGCACCGCCTCGGTGAGCAGGATGCTGGAAGCACTGGCGGCATAGTCACGGCCCATCTTGTTGTAGGCTTTGCGAGCGCCGTAATAGTCGCTGTATTGGTCGGTGCTCAGGAAATCCTGAAACTCCTTGTCGCGCTCCTTGCACACTCCGTCGCACTGCTCGTCGATGGCCTGCTGGTTGCCAGCGTTTTTGCGCTGGATGGCGGCTATTTTCGCGGCTTTGTCAGCATTGATGGCCTGGGCCTTAGCGGCCTGGTATCCGTTGAGGCGCAGGTCGCGCACCATCTGACTGGTGAGTTGGTCGGCGCGCGAGGCGGTAGGGTTCAGGCGGGGGCTGGGCTGAGTTTTGTCCTGTACGGCAACCGGGGAATTGGGAGCCTGCTGAGCCGAGGCGGCGCCCGCCAGCAGCGCCAGCACCAAAGAAGCAAAAGCTGTTTTCGTCGTCATGGTCGTAGGGTTTTGGTAACACACTTACGCAAGGACCGGGCCAGCCAGCAGCGGCCCGGTGCTCAGGGATAACGAAGAAATGCGGGTTGCGGTTCGGGTTTGGCCTTACAGTATAGTGCGTTGGCTATGCGTTACCACTGGTTTTTCCACATCATCGACTCCACCGGGCGGTCGGTGCGGTCGTTGTATTTGGCGTTCTGCTTGCGGTTGTAGTAGTTATTCACGTCGCCCTGCACCGTGAAGTAGATGAGCTGGCCGATGGGCATGTGGCGGTACACGCGCACGGGCATCGACACGCTGATTTCCAGCGTCCAGTAGTTGCAGAAACCCACGTCGCCCTTGCCGGCGGTGGCGTGAATGTCGATGCCGAGGCGGCCCACGCTGCTCTTGCCTTCGAGAAAAGGCACGGTGGCATGGGTTTCGGTGTATTCCTGCGTCACGCCCAGGTAGAGCTTGCCGGGCTCCAGAACAAAACCGTCTTCGGGGATTTCAAAATGGTCGATTTCGTTGTGCTTGCGCGCGTCCAGCACCGCGTCGCGGTAGGTGGCCAGGTACGGGCCGAGGTGTACGTCGTAGGAGTTGGTGCCCAGGCAGGCGCGGTCGTAGGGCTCGATGACGATGGTGCCTTTCTCGATTTCCGCGAGGATTTGCTGGTCGGTGAGAATCATTGGGTTGGGGTAATAATATTGATTGGTATTCCAGTTAAAAGAACGTCATGCTGAGCGGAGTCGAAGCATCTCTACTGCGGAACTAATCCTAACGATTGGATTTACTCTTGCGGTAGAGATGCTTCGGCTGCGCTCAGCATGACCGTTTTTTTATGCTTGGTGAAAAGAACTGAAGCACTGAAATCAGTCGTCGTCGTGGCGGTAAGGCGCGTGGGGTGCCCCCTCGGTTTCTTCCTCGTCCTCATCGTCTTCGTAGCGGTCCTCGCGGAGGCCGGGGCGACGCTCCGGGCGCAGGCGGCTGGCGAGGCTGCGGGGTTCGGGCTCCGGCTCGG
>NZ_BAAGZM010000183.1:0-7107 GCF_054778495.1 Hymenobacter agri | reverse complement strand
GCCGCCGCTGAAACCGCCCAGCGCTCGACTGCCGCCATGGCCGGCGCTGCCAACTCGACCGCCAAAACCGCCACCAAGCCTGCGGCCAAAACTGCTGCCAAGCCGGCTGCTCCGGCTGCTAAAGCTCCGGCCAAAGCGGCCGCGAAGCCCGCTGCAAAACCGGCTGCCAAGCCTGCCGCTAAAGCCGCCAGCAAACCCGCTGCAAAACCCGCCGCTTCGGCATCTGCTCCTGCGTCGGGCAGCGGCGATAGCAACTCGTAGACCTAATCGGCCCCAGCGTTAAAACCCCGTTTGCCCGGTGCAAGCGGGGTTTTTCGGTATTATATGCGCAGTGGGCACGATGCAAAAAAAGGCCAATAAGCCCCGCCAAATCTGCGAAATCAGTTTAATCTGCGTAAATCTGCGGTTCCATTCTGCGGTCCATGTTTAAAAATACGATTTCCAACCTCTCGCGCATCCGGCAGGTGGCCGAAGTGCTGCTGCGCTACGGCTTCGAGGATGTGGTGACGACCACGCCGCTGCGCCGCCTCGTGAGCCAGGCGCGCCGCCTGAGCTGGCAGCGCGCCGACCGGCAGGTGTTCGAAACCACGCGCTGGGAGCGGGTACGCCTAATTATTGAGGAGTTGGGCCCCACGTTCATCAAGCTGGCGCAGGCCATGAGCAACCGGGCCGACCTGCTGCCCGAGGCCCTGATTGACGAATTTGAGAAGCTGCAAAGCAACGTGCCGCCCTTCGAGGTGGCGGTGGCCCGCCAGATTATTGAGGAGGAGTTGGGCCGACCGATTACGGAGGTGTTCAGCGAGTTTGATGATGTGCCGCTGGGCTCGGCCAGCATTGGGCAGGTGCACCGGGCGCGGCTGCTCACCGGCGAGGAAGTGGTGGTGAAGGTGCAGCGCCCCGGTGTGCAGCAAAAGGTGAAATCGGACCTGGCGCTGCTGCACGAGCTGGTGCGCCTCACGGCCGGCTTCCTGCAAAAGCAGGGCCTGGCCAACCCGCAGGACATTGTGGACGCCTTCGAACGTAGCATGAGCAAGGAGCTCGACTATACGGCCGAAGCGCGCTCGATGGAGCAGTTCCGTAAGCTCTACGAGGATTACACCACGTTTTACGTGCCCAAGCCTTACCGCGAGCTGAGCACGGCGCGGGTGCTGGTGATTGAGTTCGTGAGCGGCTGCAAGATTACCGATAAGCCGCAGCTGCTGGAGTGGGGCCTGAGCCCCGCCACGGTGGCCGAAAACGGCATGGACATTTACCTGACGCAGATTTTTGAGTTCGGAGTGTTCCACGCCGACCCGCACCCCGGCAACGTGCTGGTGCGCCCCGATGGCACCATCGTGCTCATCGACTTCGGCATGGTGGGCCGCCTCACCAAGCAGCAGAAGTATGCGTTTGCGGGCGTGTTCATTGGCATGGCGCGGCAGGATGCGCGCAGCATGGCGCTTAACTTCCGGCGGTTGGCCCTCACGGCGGAGATTCCTGATATGCGGGCTTTTGAGTCGGACCTCAGCCAGCTGATTGAGGATTTCGCCATGCTCGACGTGAAGGAGATGAGCATGAGCGACCTGGCCGACGCGCTGCAGGGCATCATCTACACCTACAAATTGCAGGTGCCGGGCGCGGTGTTCCTCATCCTGCGGGCGCTGGTGATATTGGAAGGCATCGGCAAGGTGCTGCACCCCAATTTCAACACGTTTGAGTTCGTACGGCCCTACGGCGCGAAGATTATTCGGGAGCAGTACTCGCGCGAAAACCTGCTGACCGAGGCCGAATACACCGGCACGCAGCTGCTGGCCCTGCTGCAAACCCTGCCCGCCGATGTACGCCAGATTGTGCGCAAAATCAGCAAGGGCGAGCTGCGGCTGAAGTTCGACCTGGTGGGCTACACCACACTGTTGCGCAAGGCCGACCAGCTCGTGAGCCGCACCATTCTGGCGCTGCTGAGCGTGGGCGGGCTGCTGTTTTCGGGCCTCACGCTGCTGGGCCGCTACTCGCCCGAGATGCATTACTACCGCGGCGTGCCCGAAATAACCTGGTGGAGCCTGGGCGCGACGGGCTTCCTGTTGCTCGTGCTGCTGCTGCTGGGCACGAGGCGTCGGGAGAAGTCGTAGCGCGAGGTCTGACAATATTCACGAGCTTTTCACTTGGTAAATCCTTGCTGCGAATTTGGATAAAAGGCTTGGCAACCGCCCCGTCTGCGTCCGACCTTTGCCGGCGTGGGCCGTATTCCTGCCCGCTTGTTGGGATGTCTCGCTCGCTGCTCGGTTGCCTGGTTTTTGTCTTTTTTTGGATTATGCTGGGAGCGCGGCCGCTGACGGCGACAGCCCAGACCGCCCCATCTGGCCCGCCGGTGCTGCGCGAGGCCAGCCTGCGCACTGATACTGCCACCTACCTGCTCAGCCGCAACACCGTAGTCCAGCCCGGCGGGCCGGCACTGTACTTCTGGTACCGGCGCGACGATGAAACCGCCGAGCTGCGCCTGTACCCGGCAGCCGTGGCAGCCAACCGCCCGCTCCGCCTGCGCCGCAGCCCCGATTACCAGCTGCTCGACTCGCTCAGCAAGGAGGCCGACGGCAGCTTCCGCACCCGCCTCAAGTTTCAAAACCTGACCAGCAGTCGCTTCCTGCGCCTGGTGGTGGAGCAGGCCGCCGACTCGGCCGGGCTGGCCCCGCTGCGGCAGGTGGTACCGCTGCTGCCGCTGGCCCGCACCACTGTCGACCTGCGCGTGGCCGACAACGAGCTGTTTGTGGGGGAGGAAAAGGTGCTGGAGCTCACCAGCTCGAACGCCCGCAACGTGCACGCCACCGGCGAGTGGGTGCGCGGCGCCGATTTTGACTACCGCCTCGTGGCCGATGCCAACGGCGTGCTGCGCCTGCACGTGCTGCCCAACCAACTGGGCACGCGCACACTGGCCCTGAAGCTGCAAACCGAGCGGCCCACGCTGGGCCCCGGCGGCCGCCTCAGCTACCAGCTGCCGGTGCTGAAGCAGGATTTCAACGTGAAGGCCAGCCGGCTGCGCTTCCTCTCGCCTGACAAGCGCAGCGTGACGATGGACGAAGCCAGCCGCCGCAAGGGCGTGGAACTGATTCTCGACAACGGCCGCAGCTTCGAACTGCGCCGCACCTACCGCATCGAAGACCAGGAGGAGCCCGGCGGCGAGCTTATTGCCGACCTATTCATTCGGCAGTTTCTGAGCAACGACCGGGTGCTGTGCTACCTGCGCCCTTATAACACCCACCGCCAGACCGAGGGCTACCTCTACATCAAAGAGGCCGACGTGGCCCGTTACCTCACCAACCTTGACATTACCCCCCAGGCCACCATCCGCAACGTGCAGGTGCTGCACCGCGGCGGCGACTGGACGCCCGGCCTAAGCGTGAGCCCCGGCGAAACCGTGGACGTGCGCCTCGAAGGCGAGGGCCTGCAAAAAGCCCGCATCTCGTTCGAGGACCTGCCCGTGATTCCGTCCGATTCGTCGGTGCGGACCGACACGCGGCTGGTATTCCGCGTGCGCGTGCCGGTGAGCTTCGATAAGCGTAAAAGCACCATCTTCAACGCCGGCCAGCCCACCGGCTATGCGCTCAGCGTGAAGGAGTTTCAGCGGCCGCACTCGCTCGACTTTATATCGGTGGTGTATGGCGACGGGGCCCGGCCCATCACCCGCCTCAACGGCCCTATCCTCTACGATGGCACCATCCGCGACGTGGTGTTTCAATTCAACCCCAACGCCATCGACGGCAACGAGCAGCTCTACGGCAAGCAGTACCTGAGCTTTGAAATCCGCACCCTCAACAGCAAGGGCGACCTCGTGGAGCAGCGCACCGTCGACAACATTGTGATTTGCCCCGGCGACCAGTCGGCCCGCGCCGCCTTCTACCAGGACAAGCAGTGCCGTACCGACCCGCTCAGCCTGAACTCGGTGCTCGGCCGCAAAACCTACGACCTCGACGAATGGAGTCGCATCATCGTGACGGTGAAGCACCAGGCCAGTCAGTACGGCGACCCCGGCTACACCCAAACCGTGGAGCTGGTGCTCAAGCGCCGCTACAAGTTCGATATAGATGTAAGCTTCCCGGCCGGTCTGCTTACCCGCAAGCAGGGCGACTCGGGCTACGGCGACCTCGGCGGCATTTCGCTGGCCACGCTGGCGCAGTTCAGCTTCTACAGCCCCAACAAAATCAACCGCCTGCGCCCCTACAAAATCGGCGCGGGCTTCGTGGCCCTCAACGCCTTCAACCTCGGCAGCAGCAGCACCGGCCGCGACCTGGGCGTGGTGATACTGGGCTCGGTGTACCCCACGCGGCGCGAGGCCAAGTTCACGTTCCCGCTGTACCTGGGCGGCGGGTTCCTGCTGGGCACGCAGCGGTGGTTCTACATGGTGGGGCCGGGGATTGGAGTGCGGCTGTAGCGCAAGGTTTCGCGAGGTTAAAAGAGGTTTCGCAAGGTTTGACGTTTCAGAGGCCGTTGACGAGGCGAATAATGTGGTCACGCAACGACGTTACATTGAAATTGATGAGCAGACCTAATTTCAGGTGCGACAGGTGCAGGTAATTTAGGAGCTGCTTGCTGTGCATCGGAGCCAACTCTATCACCGATTTCAACTCAACTACGACCTTTTGCTCAACCAGCATATCAAGTCGGAACCCCACCTCCAGTCGAATGCCATCATAAACGACGGGGAGTGCAACCTGCGTTTCGACCAGCAGCCCTAGCTTCCGCAGCTCATGCGCAAGAGCCGCCTCATACACCGATTCATAAAGCCCCGGCCCCAGCGCCGTATGCACCTTGAATGCAGAACGCATAATATGTCCGGCAATCTCGTTCTCGTGCATACAACAGGCAGATTGTGTGATGTGAATAGGTAGCGGCAATGAAAAGCGAATTATCAACCCGAACAAGTACCCACTAAAAGAAAAGAGGTTTCGCAAGCATGAAACCTTGCGAAACCTCTTTTAACCTCGCGAAACCTTGCGCGCTATTTCAATTGCATATCCGCAATTATCGCCTGAATTTTCTCATGCCCCAGGCGCTGCGCCAGGTCAAAATCCACCGCCGATTTTAGCGGCTGCTTCACGCTGAAGTAGAACTTGATTTTGGGCTCGGTGCCGCTGGGGCGGGCCGAAATTTTGCTGCCGTCTTCGGTGAGGAACTGGAGCACGTTGGAGCTTTCCACGCCGGTGTCGGTGCTGAGGCCGGTGCGCAGGTCGTGGATTTTGCCGGTCTTGTAGTCGCGGATTTCCACCACTTTTAGGCCCGCAATCTGCTGGGGCGGGTTGGCGCGCAGGGCGGCCATCATCTCCTGAATTTCTTCGGCGCCGCGCTGGCCTTTCTTGGTGAGGGAAATCAAATCCTCCACGTAGAGGCCGTATTGGGCGTACATCTCCACCATTTCCTGGTAGAGCGTGCGGCCCCGGTCTTTGGCCACGGCGGCCATTTCGGCCACCAGCGCGCAGGCCGAAATGGCGTCCTTGTCGCGCACGAAATCGCCGATGAGGAAGCCGTAGCTTTCCTCGCCGCCGCCGATGTAGTTCTCCTGCCCCTCCAGGTCGCGGATGAGGCCGGCGATGTACTTGAAGCCGGTGAGCGTGCGGTAGCTCTTCACTTGGTAGTGGCGGGCAATATCGCCGAGGATTTCGCTGGTCACGATGGTGTACACGATGAAATCCTGCGGGGTGCTCTGGCCGGCGCGGTGGCGGGCCGAGAGCAGGTAGTTGGTGAGCACGGCGGCCGTCTGGTTACCGTTGAGCAGCACCCACTCGCCCTCGTTGTTTTTCACGCCCACGCCCACGCGGTCGGCGTCGGGGTCGGTGGCGAGCACGATGTCGGCGTTGGTGGCTTTGGCTTGGTCGAGGGCCAGCTGCATGGCGCTTTTCTCCTCGGGGTTGGGCGACTGCACGGTGGGGAAGTTGCCGTCGGGCGTGGCCTGGGCCTGCACCACGTTCACGTTGGTAAAGCCAAACTCGCGCAGCAACCCTGGCACCAGCGTAATGCCCGAGCCGTGGATGGGCGTGTACACAATGTTCAAATCGTGCTGGCGCTGAATGGCGGCCGGGTCGATGCTGAGCTTCTTGGCGGCCGCGAAATACTTCGCATCAATATCGGCCCCGATTTTAATGATTTTCGACGGGTCGGCCTCAAATTTCACCTCCGTGGGGCTGGTGATTTTATTGACCTCGATGATGATGTTCTTGTCGTGCGGGGCCACCACCTGCGAGCCGTCGTTCCAGTACACCTTGTAGCCGTTGTACTCCTTGGGGTTGTGCGAGGCGGTAATCACGCAGCCGCTCTGGCAGCCCAGCTCCCGAATGGCAAACGACAGCTCCGGCGTGGGGCGCAGGCCGTCGAACAGGTACACCGTGATGCCGTTGGCCGAGAAAATGCCGGCCGCAATCTGGGCAAACTCGGGGCTGTTATTGCGCGAGTCGTGGGCGATGGCCACCTTAATTTCCTGGCCGGGGAAGCTTTGCAGCAAGTAGTTGCACAAGCCCTGCGTGGCCATGCCCAGCGTGTAGCGGTTCATGCGGTTCGAGCCCGGCCCCATGATGCCGCGCAGGCCGCCGGTGCCAAATTCCAGCGTGCGGTAGAAGGCATCGGTGAGCTGGTCTTCCTGCCCGCCGGCCTGCATGTCGCGGATGGCCTGCTGGGTCTGGGCGTCGTAAGCCGGCGTGAGCCAGTTGTTGATATTTTGCTGAATTTCGGGGGTGAGGGCCATGAGCGAAAGCGTAATGAAGGAGCAAAGTCAGATGCGAAACGGCCGCAAAGGAAAGGGGTTGAGCGGAATGTTTGGGAAGAGAGGCGGAGTACCCCGAATTTTTAATTCGGTTCACAGGGGCGATGTTGCGCGCCCGGGGCGAATTAAAAATTCGAGGTACTCCGCCTCACCGCCCCAGCCAGCGGCGCAAATCCAGCCGGTACAGCCGCTGCTTCACCAGCGCGATGTGCCGCACCAGCCGCTCATTGGAAATAAATACCCGCGCCGGCCCCACAAAGCCCAGCCCCTCCACCTGCCCGATGCGCAGCGCGCCCGGCAGCCGCAGCCGACGCGCCCGGCCCGCCAGATAATTTGTGCCGTCAAAATCGGTAAGCAGCCACAGAAACACGCGGCCGGTG
>NZ_BAAGZM010000182.1:0-7132 GCF_054778495.1 Hymenobacter agri | reverse complement strand
GCCGGGGGCGCAGGCGAACTGGGCCGGCCAGTAAATGCCCCGCCCGCAACTACCTGCCAAGATAGCTGCTGCTGGGCCCGGCCAATCAGCCACACGCCCAGCACCCACAGCACGAGTATCAGCAGGCCGGCCGGCGTGGTACGGGCCCAGACCAGCGATGCCGGCAGCTGCGCTCCCAGCACCACCACGGCCAGCACGGCCACCACTAGTCCGGCCTCCAGCACCGGCACCAGCGACGTGGTGCGCTGCGTGAGGGCCGCCGCCCGGCCCACGCCTACCACATCGAGCACCACAAGCACCACTGTCTGGATGGCAATACCACCCAGAATGTTGCCTACCGCCACCCCAACCCGCCCGGCCAGCGAGGCGCTCACGGTAATGGCAATTTCGGGCAGGTTGGTGACCACTGCCAGCACGATGATTCCACCCAAGGCTTGGCCCAGCCCCAAGCGTTTCGACAGCACGTCGGTTGTGCGCGAAACGTAGATACCTGCCACCCAGATGGCGCCGGCCGCCGCCGCAAAAATGCCCAGCAGCGGGAACAGTGAAAGCGAAGCAAACATGCCGTGAACAAGCAAAAGCAGAGTTGAACAAGAATGCACGACTCCGGCGTGCAGCCCCCAGCCAAGCGCCGGGACTGCACGCCGGGCAATGGCCTTACCCGCTGTAGCCGCCACCGCTTTCGGGCTCGGTAGCGCTGCCGCCGGGCTGCACGTCGAGGTCGGGCTGGTGCAGGAAATCCACGTCGCTGTAGTCGGGCACGCCGTTACCGCCGTGCTGCGGGGCCTCGTCGAAGGTGCGGTCGATATCCGACATGTCGAGCGGCTCGGTGGGCGTGCCGAAGCTCACCTTAGCTGTGACGCGGTACTCGACAATGCGATTGTGGCGCACCTTGCAGCTCTGGTCCTTCACATAAAGCGAGGAGATGTTGGGGATGGACTTGCTGACTTCGGCCAGGGCTTTTTGCAGGGCGTCTTCGAAGCTTTTATCCGACGAGGCCAGGATTTCGATGACTTGCTTGATAGAGGACATGTTGCTTGAACAGGAGAATGAGGAGATGTGAAAATGGGGGAATTGCCCGCTGGGTACCGGGCCAGTGTACGCGGAAAGCCGGTTTGCAGTCATTTCGGTGGCCGCCGCCGCCGGGTTTCGGGTACGGTGTACTTTTGTGGCTCGTTCCCACCCAATTCTGCACTTCTTCACATTCTCCCATTTTCATAGTAAGAAAAAATGGCTTTCCGCACCGAAAAGGACACCATGGGCACCGTGCAGGTACCCGCCACCGCCTACTGGGGCGCCCAAACCCAGCGTAGCATCGAGAATTTCCCCATTGCGCAGGACATCAACAAGATGCCCAAGGAAATCATCGCCGCTTTTGCCTACCTGAAAAAAGCCGCCGCCTTCACCAACCGCGACGCCGGCGTGCTGCCCGCCGACAAAGCCGACCTCATCGGCCAGGTGTGCGACGAAATTCTGGCCGGCAAGCTGGCCGACTCGTTCCCGCTGGTGGTGTGGCAAACCGGCTCGGGCACGCAAAGCAACATGAATGTGAACGAGGTGATTGCCTACCGCGGCCACGTGCTGAGCGGCGGCCAGCTCACCGACGAAAAAAAGGTGCTGGCTCCCAACGACGACGTGAACAAGTCGCAGTCCAGCAACGACACGTTCCCGACGGCCATGCACATCGCGGCCTACAAAATCCTGATGGAAACCACCATCCCGGGCATCGAGAAGCTGCGCGACACGCTCAAGGCCAAGAGCGAGAAGTTCATGCACATCGTGAAAATCGGCCGCACCCACCTCATGGATGCTACGCCGCTGACCGTGGGCCAGGAGTTTTCGGGCTACGTATCGCAGCTCGACCACGGCCTGCGCGCCATCAAGAACACGTTGGCTCACCTGAGCGAGCTGGCTCTGGGCGGTACCGCCGTGGGCACGGGCATCAACACGCCCAAAAACTACGCCGTGAACGTGGCTAAGCACATTGCCGACCTCACGGGCCTGCCCTTCGTCACGGCCGAAAACAAGTTTGAGGCTCTAGCCGCCCACGACGCCATCGTGGAAGCCCACGGCGCGCTGAAAACCGTGGCCGCCTCGCTGATGAAAATTGGCAACGACATTCGCCTGCTGGCCTCGGGCCCGCGCGCCGGCATCGGCGAGCTGCACATTCCCGACAACGAGCCCGGCTCCAGCATCATGCCCGGCAAGGTGAACCCCACCCAGTGCGAGGCTATGACGATGGTGGCGGCCCAGGTGATGGGCAACGACGTGGCCATCAACATCGGCGGCATGAACGGCCACTTCGAGCTGAACGTGTTCAAGCCGGTGATGATTTACAACTTCCTGCACTCGGCCCGCCTCATCGGCGACGTGTGCGTGGCTTTCAACGACAAGTGCGCCGTGGGCATCGAGCCGCTCGAAGCCAACATCAAGAAGCACGTCGATTCGTCGCTGATGCTCGTGACGGCCCTCAACCCGCACATCGGCTACTACAAAGCCGCCGAAATTGCCCAGACGGCCCACAAAAACCACTCGACGCTGAAGGAAACCGCTATTCAGCTCGGCTACCTCACCGCCGAACAGTTCGACGAGTGGATGAAGCCGGAGGAAATGGTGGGCGAGATTAAGTAAGCGCCCACGCCGTCAGCGCGTCATGCAGAGCGCAGCGAAGCATCTCGCCCGTAATAGTAATTCGATTTACTGCCACGGGCGAGATGCTTCGTTGCGCTCTGCATGACGTTTCAGCGTAATTTTTTTAAGCAATTCTATTCATTTATGGACTTCTCCGCCCCCGTCGTGCTCGAAAACCGCCGGGCCCGCCTGCGCCCGCTGGAGCTCACCGATTTTGAAGCGCTGAAAGCGGTGGCAATGGATGCCGACATCTGGAAATACACCCTCACCCGCGCCGACGACGCGGTGAGCCTGGCCGCCTACCTGCGCCAGGCCGTGGAGGGCCGTCAGCAGGGTCTGCGCTACCCGTTTGCCATCATCGACCGCGAAACCGGCGAAGTGGCCGGCAGCACCAGCTACTACCACGTGAGCGAGCCCAACCAGAGCCTGAGCATCGGCTACACCTGGGTAGGCACCAAGTTCCAGCGCTCGGGCCTGAACCGGGCCTGCAAGCACCTACTGCTCAGCCACGCCTTCGGGGCGCTGAACTGCGAACGGGTGGAGCTCGAAACCGACTCGCGCAACTACAAGTCGCGCACGGCCATGGCCCGCATGGGCGCTACTGAGGAAGGCCTGTTGCGCAGCCACCGCCCCACCCAGGGCGGCATCCGGCGCGACACGGTCATCTTCAGCATTGTGCGGCCCGAGTGGCCGGCCCTGCGGCAGTCGGTGTTTCAGGAGTTTGAAGTTCGTGGCTAAGCCGACATCGTCCAACCAGCTCCGCCCACCCGAGGGGCTGTGGCGCCGGCGTGTGGCCAGCTTTGGCCACGCCTTCCGGGGCGTATGGAGCGCGCTGCGCTCGGAAGTGCACCTGCGCTTCCATGCCGTGGCCACGGCCGTGGTGCTGAGCCTGGGGCTGTACTACCACCTAGAGCGGCTGGAATGGGCCTTAGTAGCGCTATCCATTGCCAGCGTATGGACGGCCGAGCTGTTGAATACAGCCATCGAAGCCCTGACCGATTTGGCCTCGCCCGACTTCCATCCGCTGGCGGGCAAGGCCAAGGACGTGGCGGCCGGGGCCGTGCTGCTGGCCGCCGCCGGGGCCGTGGTGGTGGGGGCACTGGTATTCGGCCCGCATCTGTTCCCAGGCCTATTCTGAGCGGCACCTCAACCATTGGCCGCGCGGGGCGTACCCTTAGCCACTGCTCATCACTCGTTTTTACTCCTGAATCTATGCGCCTGCTTTCCATTGCTGCGGCTTTGCTGCTTACCTCGGCCTGTGCGCCCAAGCAAGTGAGCGTGACGACGCCCACCACGCCCCCGCCCAGCGGCAGCGTATCGGGTAACGACACGCCCGCTCCCACCAGCACCAACACCGTCGACCCCGTGAACCGCTACGTAGCCGAGCCCGACACCACCGCCCGCCCGCCGTGGCTGAAGCAGCGCATTGCGGCCGTGCTGGCCGAGCGCAAGCGCAACCCCGTCACGCGCATTCTGCGCTACGACTACGAAGGCAAAACCGTGTACTACATCTCGGCCCCGTGCTGCGACCAGTATTCGGACGTGTACGACACCCGCGGCAAGCTCATCTGCCACCCCGACGGCGGCCTCACCGGCAAGGGCGACGGCCAGTGCGCCGATTTTGAAAAACGCAAAACCAACGAAAAGCTGGTCTGGCAAGACCCGCGGTAACAATGGGTGAATGAGCGAATGAGCGAATGGGTGAATGTTTTTCAACGCCACTTATCAACTCATTCACCCATTCACTCATTCGCTCATTCACCCATTACCATGATTAACACCATTGCCAAGCTCGGCGCGTTCAACGTGTGGGCTAACGAAACCCTGCTGCGCCGCCTCGATTCGTCGGTAGCAGCCGGCAAAGAAGCGCCCCAGCCCGCCCTGCGCATTTTCAGTCACGTTATCAACGCCCAGGCCATCTGGATTGCCCGCCTCACCGGCACGCAAAGCCCCCTGAAAGTGTGGCAGGAGCACGACCTGGCCGGCCTGCACCACTGGCACGAGCAAACGTCGGCCCGCCTGGCACAGCTGTGCGAAACTACCGACGAGGCCGAGCTAACCCGCCACATTCAGTACACCAACTCACAGGGCGACCATTTCGACTCGCAGGTGAGCGACATCCTCACCCACGCCGTGACGCACGCCACCTACCACCGCGGCCAGGTAGCCACCAAAATGCGCGAAGGTGGCTTGGAGCCCGTCAATTCCGACTTCATCACCTATTGCCGCGAAATGACCGGACAGGTCGAGCCGCAGCTGTAATCAGCACGATGTAGAGACGCGTATTCGCGTCTTGGCGGCCGCGCCATTCGAACCTCGTTCGGTCGATTCCGTTCAATACCGAGACGCAAATATGCGTCTCTACAGCACAGGCAGCCCGGCGCGTAGCTTTGGGCTGCCTGTGTTGATTTCAGGCCCCAGCCTTCCCGCCACCGGCAATGTACCGCCCTCATGAAAATTCTGCTGGTTGAAGACGAGCCGCCGCTGGCCTCCTTCGTAAAAAAGGGCTTCGAGCACGAGGGCTACGACGTGACCGTGGCCTACGACGGCCGCACCGGCTGGTCGCTCTACGAGCAGCAGCCCTACGACCTCGTCATTCTCGACATCAACCTACCCTACCTCAACGGCGTGGAGTTGTGCCAGCGCATCCGGGCCAATAGCCGGCTGGTGCCCATCCTGCTCCTCACCGCCCTCGACAGCCTCGACGACAAGGAGGCTGGCTTTGCCGCCGGGGCCGACGACTACCTAGTAAAGCCCTTCGAGTTCAGGGAGCTGCTGATGCGGGCCCGCGCCCTCACCCAGCGCTACGCCGCCGCCGCCGGCCAGCGCCAGGAACTGCGCATGGCCAACCTCGTGCTCGACCTCGATGCCAAAACCGTAACCCGCGCCGGCCAGCGCATCGACCTCACCACCCGCGAATACTCGCTGCTGGAGCACCTGCTGCGCAACCGCGGCCGCGTGGTATCGCGCGTGGATATCGCCGAGCGGGTCTGGGACCTGGATTTCGACACCACCACCAATGTGATTGACGTGTACGTGAGCTACCTGCGCAAAAAGCTGGACCGGGATTTTTCGCCCAAACTCATCCACACCGTGGTGGGCATGGGCTATGTGATGCGGGAGGGGTAACCTCACCCCCGGCCCCTTTCCCCAGGAGACGGGAGCCTGACGATTGAACAAGAGTAACCTGTTTTATTTTAAGCAACACCGCGTCGCCGTGGCTCCCCTCTCCCTAAGGCGAGGGGCCGGTGGTGAATTTTTAACAACATGCTGATTCGCAACAAGCTCATGCTTCGCTTTACGCTGCTGGTACTGGCGATTCAGGTCAGCTTCTCGGCGTTTATCTACTATTTCAACGCCAGCACGCGGGCCCAGCGCTTCGAGCACCGGCTGAGTACCAGCGCCGCGCTGGCCTCGCGCCTGCTGGTGCGTACCGGCAAGCTCGAAACCGGGCAGCTCGGCAGCCTGCGCCGCAACGACCTGCTGACGCTGCCCGACGAGCAAATCAGCATCTATGGGCCCGACGGCGCCCTGCGCTTCAGCAGTGCCGATGACATCGACCAGGCCCCCAACCAAGCCCGTCTGGGTGCTTTGCAGAGCCGCAGCACGGTGGCTTTTGCGGGGGCGGGGCGGCGCGAAGCAATTGGCCTGGTATACCGGCATGAGGGCGAACCCTACCACATTTTCGTGTCGGCCGAAGACGCGCCGGGCTGGGTGCGGCTGCATCAGCTGGGGCTGGTACTGCTGGTGGGCAACGTAGGGGCGCTGGCACTCACCATACTGGCCGGCTGGTACTTCGCAGGCGCGGCCCTGAAGCCGGTGGCCCGCATCAGCCGGCAGGCAGGGCGCATCTCGGCTGCCAGCCTAGGCCGGCGGCTATCGGAAGGCAACGGACGCGACGAGCTGGCCCAGCTAGCCCACGTGTTCAACGAGATGCTGGCCGGGCTGGAACAGGCCTTCGAGGCGCAGAAAAGCTTTTTGGCCCACGCCTCGCATGAGTTGCGCACGCCGCTCACCACCCTCACCGGCACCCTCGAAACGGCCCTGACCTACGATACCTCACTGCCCGAAGCCCGCCAGAGCATGGCGCAGGCGCTGGAAGCCTCGCGCCACCTTAGTGCTCTCACCAGCAGCCTGTTGTCATTGGCCAAAGTAGATGGCAGCCTGCCGAAGTTTGAACCGGTGCGGCTGGATGAATGCCTGAACCAGGCCCTGAGCTTTGCCCGCGCCAAATACGCGGGGCGGGAATTCCGGCTGGCTTTCGGCGAGCTACCAGCAGAGTCGGAATCCGACGTTTTTATGGTGGCGGGCAATGCCGAGCTGCTCACCACGGCGCTGCTGAATTTGCTGGATAATGCCGGCAAATACTCGGCCGGCCCGGTGCAGGCCGAGCTGGGCTACGAAGGCCCCGGTACGCTGCGCGTGCGCGTGATGGATGCCGGCCCCGGCCTCAACGCGGAGGAGCTGAGCCGGATTTACGAGCCGCTGTACCGGGCGGCGG
>NZ_BAAGZM010000181.1:0-7138 GCF_054778495.1 Hymenobacter agri | reverse complement strand
GGGCTGCTGCCGGTGCCGGGGCAGTACGCGGCCCTGCAGGCGCTGCCGGACGCCGACGCCCGTATGCCCATGGCAGCTGGCGCGCCCGATTTCGTGTTTGCTGACGAGGAAGACGGCGTGGTGGCCGTTAAGCACGGCGCGGAGTATTTCTACGCCTCGGTGTACTGGCGGGCGCGCAACGCAGTAAACTTCCTGGGGCGGGTGCACCTGGTCACGCCCACCTTTGACCGCATAGCCACCGTGGCGGAAGAAGCGGAATTTGAGTCCAGCGGCGAATTTTTCACCCGCCCCGACTACACCAACTTCGGCTTCGCTAACGGCGGCATCAAGTACCCCGAAACCGTGCAGTCGGCCCACGCTGGTGAGCGGCTGCCCATTGCCAAAATTCCGGCCGATGTGGCGTACAAGCCGGGCCAGGAGAGCGGCTACGCCGGCCGGGCTCGCTTCTACCGCCTGCACTACGGCAAGTATCTGGTGGGCCTGAATGCCAGTACCGACACAAGCTACGAGCTGAAACTGCCCGCGGGCTTCGGCCGCGCGGTGAATGCGGCCACGGGCCAGCCGGTGGGGGCGGCCACTGCCGTAACCGTGGCGCCGCGCAGCACGGTGGTGCTGGTGGCGGAGTGAGGCCGCAGGTTTGGGTGTATTCGCTTCATTATTAGACAATAGCCTAATCTGGATGTGAAACCAAGCGGCCTATTGGATTTGGTGCCAAGATGAGAGACAACTATCAGCATAGTGGGCAACAGGTAGCAAAGAAGTTATTTGCCGTATGAAACGATTTCTCTGTTTATTCCTTGTGTTTGCTGGTTCCTTTGGCTGCTCTTCTCCAGACCGAGGTGTTGGTTCGGTGCCAGCGGCCCAAGAAGCGGCTGCGTTGCCCACCCAGCCACGGTTTTACTACGCAGTGGATACTACCGTGGAACGTCGTGACACGCTGCTTCCCGGACGAGACCATTACCGCGTGCGCGTAGTTACGGCTTGCCTCAACGACAGCGCCGTGATAAACGCTGTCGTCGAGGAGGGAAAAACGGTGCTGGACGTCTCGCATAATTACCGGAGCGACCTCCTTGTGACGCGCAACGGGCAGGATTGGGCTCATGCACGGCTTACCAAAGCCCTGTTTGCCACCAATTCAGTGGCTCAAGGTCTTGGTCCCTTGCACGAATGGCATCTCTCGCGCACGGCATTTGTCAGGCGCCAACAGAATGATTTCGTGTTTTATACCCGACTGAGCATTCCCGATTCGGACATTTTTGTGGAAGCCGAAGTTGCTTTGGCTCCTCCAGCGGCGTTGCGCGTGGTGAGGGTCAGAGAACAGGCGTGGGAGGAATAATTCATCTGACCAAAGGCAAATAAATCCAAGCGACTGATGAGTTCCAATTGCCTCTTTGCCGCAAAAACGAGGTGGTCTGTGACTAAATCAGGAGAGTTCAGGAGGTTTGGATGGCGCCAAGTAGGGTCATTTGTTTTGTGGTCAGCCATTGCTGACTTCCTTCCTGACTTTTACGCTAGTGAGCATCAACTTTGGCTCATCGGCCTTCATACTAGCTATTCCCAGCATGCAATCTGCGGTTACCGCCCCCAGCCTTCCCGCCCAAACCAAGGCGCCATTCACCGAGCGGAAATACATCCCCACGCTAATATTCGTCTCGTCGCTGTTTATGCTCTGGGCCATTGCCATCACGATGGGCGACGTGCTCAACAAGCACTTCCAGAACGTATTGCACGTGAGCAAAGCCGATTCGGGACTGGTGCAGTTTTCCATCTTCGGCGCTTACGCCGTGATGGGCATTCCGGCCGGGCTGTTCATGAAGCGCTTTGGCTACAAAAACGGCGTGCTGCTGGGCCTGGGCCTGTATGCGCTGGGCGCCTTCCTGTTTGTGCCGGCCGCCAATGCCGGCTCGTTCGGCTTCTTCCGGGCGGCGCTGTTTGTGCTGGCCTGCGGGCTGGCCACGCTCGAAGCCGTGGCGCACCCCTTCATGGCCGCGCTCGGGCCGCAGGATACCAGCGACCAGCGCCTGAACTTCGCGCAGTCGTTCAACGGGCTGGGCGCGGTGGTGGGGCCGCTGCTGGGCAGCTACTTCATCCTCAGCGGCACCCACGTCAGCGGCGACCTGACGTCGGTCAAAACCCTCTACATTGCCATTGGCAGCGTGATTGTGGCCATTGCCGTGGCCTTCGCCTTCATCAAGGTACCGGCCCTGCAGGATGCGCACGCCGCGCCCGCCGAATCCGAAGCCGGCTTCTACACCGGCACCGCCGAAACGGCCACGCCGCTGGCGCATCCCAAAGGGCTGTTGCAACACGGCCATTTCCGCTGGGCCTGGCTGGCGCAGTTCCTCAACGTGGCGGCGCAGGGCGGCACCTGGGCCTACTTCATCAATTATGGGGTGGAAAAGATGCACTTCTCCGACGCCACGGCCGCCGGTTACTTCTCGCTGTTTATGGTAATGATGATGAGCGGACGCTTCGTTGGCACTTTCCTGATGCGCTACATCGCCCCGAACAAGCTGCTGGCCGCCTTCGCGCTGGCCAACGTGGCCATGTGCCTCCTCGTGGCCCAAAGCTGGGGCTGGCCCTCGTTCATCGCCCTGCTGCTGATTAATTTCTTCTTCAGCATCATGTTCCCGACCATCTTCTCGCTGGGCATCAAGGACCTGGGGCCGCATACACCGCAGGCTTCGTCCATTCTGGTGATGGCCGTGGCGGGCGGGGCCGTGTTCCCCTACCTGATGGGCAAAATTGCCAACCACGACATTGCGGCGGCCTATTACCTGCCCATCATCTGCTACGCTTTCATCGCCCTGTTTGGGGCGCGGCTCTACCGGGTGCGGGCCTAACCAATTATGCAACAAGTCCAGGCAATGGCATTACGAAACAACCACCGGGTGCTAACCGGCCTGTTGCTGGGGGCAGCCGCTGCGCTGCTTAGTCCCGCCGTTCACGCGCAGGCCAACCTCATCAAGCCCGGCGAACTGTGGCCCGACACCGACGGCCACCACATTCAGGCGCACGGCGGCGGCATCATCAAGCTGAAAAAGACCTATTACTGGTACGGCGAGCAGCGCCGCCAGGGCCTCGAGCCCAAGTACCGCTACGTGAGCTGCTACTCTTCCAACGACCTCGTGCACTGGAAATTCCGGGGCGACGTCGTGAAGTTGCTGCCGCCCGACTCGCTCTCGGCCGACTGGATTCTGGAGCGGCCCAAGGTGTTTTACAACGCTAGGACCAAAAAGTACGTGCTCTACTTTCACCTCGACGACAAGGGCTACAAGGTGGCCCAGGTGGGCGTGGCCGTGAGCGACCAGCCTACCGGTCCCTTCCAGTACGTGAAGCGCTTCCGGCCGCTGGGCCAGGAAAGCCGTGACATTGGCCAGTTCATCGACGACGACGGCACGGCTTACCTCGTGTTTGAGGACCGCAAGCAGGGTTTCCACATCGCCAAGCTCTCGGACGACTACATGACCGTGGAAAAGGACGTGGCCCTGGTGCGCGCGCCCATGGAAGGCGGCGCCATCGTGCACTACGAGGGCCTGTACTACTCCATCGGCTCGGCCCTGACGGGCTGGCGCGCCAACCCCAACAAGTACGCCACCGCCCCCACCCTGGCCGGTCCCTGGACCGAGTTCAAGGACATCGCCCCGCCCGAAACCAACACATACGGCGCGCAATCGACCATGCTGGTGAAGGTAGTGGGCAGCAAGAAAACCACCGTCATCTTCCTGGGCGACATCTGGAAACCGAAGACGCAGTGGGACTCGCGCTACCTCTGGATGCCGCTCGAAATCGGCAACGGCCAACTCCGCCTGCCCGCCCCGCGCCCCTGGACGCTGAATGTGAAAACCGGCGAAACGACCTTTCCCGCGCAGCCCTGATTGTGACGGCAGTACTGGTTGCAAGACGTTGATTTTACGTAAGCTTAATCAGGCGAAGTTTAGCCAACAAGACAGGAGTTTCGGTCCTGACTTAGAGGCTGTTTCAAGAAGTCGGAGAAGTAAAAAGGGAACGTCATGCTGAGCTTGTCAAAGCTGGCTTTTGTGGGATTGAGTGCTGATTGCGGGTTGCGGAAGACGTAGGCCCAGTTCTTGGAAAACTAACAACTGCTTCGCTCGGGGAAATACAATTATTAAAAAAATTAGCCCATCGAGCAGCTCGGACGCGCTGAAACCCAGCTGTCCGTCGCACTCTCTTGTCTTTGTTCGGCTGTGCTGAGTAATCACTGCGCGGTTTGGTCCTGGCCGAAAAGTGCGTAATTTTGCATCACTCTGGCCGCTCTGCTTTTTTAGGTAGCGTGGCCACGTTTACCGTAACGATGAACTAGCAAATCCCTTTGCTGGCATAAACGGCTCTCTTAATCCTGAGGATTACGATGACGCTCGTTTGTGCCTTTTTTGTTTTCGTTGCGAAGATTCCTCCCTGATTCTGGTCGTCCCAGCTGCCTGCCCTCCGAAGGGGTGGGCTTTCGTTGTTGCTTTTTTCAGGGAATTTTAATTCAACCTACTGTGAACGTATTGATTATTGGGGCCGGCCTTGGCGGCCTTTGCCTAGCCCAGCTGCTGCAAAAAAACGGGGTAAGCGTGCAGGTTTTTGAGCGCGACGCCAGCGCCAGCGAGCGACTGCAAGGCTACCGCCTGCACCTCGACGCCGACGGCATTTTGGCTCTGCGGGCCGCGCTGCCCGACCCGCTGTTTCAGCTGCTGGAGCTGACTTCGACCAACCCTTTACCCTACACTACCATCCTGGACACGGCCCTGCACCTGAGCCGCCGGTTTCCCATCGACAGCTACAGCAAAACGGAGCACCACCAGGCCCAGGGCATTGCCCGGCACCTGAACGTAAATCGCGCCACCATGCGCGAAATCCTGCTCACGGGATTGGAAAACTGCTGCCACTACGGTGCCCGACTGGTGCGCTATGAAGCAAACGAGCAGAGCGTTAAAGCCTTTTTTGAAGATGGCCGCACGGCCACCGGCGACCTGCTGATTGGGGCCGATGGTGCGGGCTCGGTGGTGCGCCGGCAGCGCGCCCCCGAAGCGCGCTTCATGGACTCGGGCGCGCGGGCCATTTACGGCCGCCTGGGTGTGGAGGCGGCACGCCGGGTACTGCCTGCCCTGTGCCTCGCCGACGTATTCACAGCCGCCTCCGATGCCCGCAAGCTGATTCTGGGCGTGGGGCCAGTGTTATTTCCGGTGCCGCCGGCAGAGGCTGCTCAGAGCCTCGGCTTGGCCACGGCCCTGCACCCGCAGGCCGACTACGTGGGCTGCATCATCTCGGGCCGCAAGGAGTTTTTTGGGGCCGACGAGGAAGCCGTGCGCCTGAAAACCAGCGACGAGCTGCAGCAGTTAGCTACCGAGCTGCTGAGCGACTGGCCCAGCGAAGCAGCGGCGGTGCCGGCGGCCGGTGAAAAGGGCTCCTTTTTCTTCATTGAAATGGGCTCCAGCATTCCCTTCGCCCTGCCGCCGCACCCCAACGTGACGCTGCTGGGCGATGCCATCCACACAATGACGCCCAGCCTGGGCCGCGGGGCCAACATTGCGTTGCGCGACGCCGTGCTGCTGGGCCAGGAACTGCTGCGGGTGGTGCAAGGCGAGAAAGCCTTAGCAGCCGCCCTGCAGGATTATGAAACCGAGATGACGGCTTACGGCTTCAACGTGGTGCGGCAATCGGCCGAAATGGGCACCAAACTGCTGGGCCAGGACCCGCTGCCGGGCTAGGGCTGGCAGCGGCCTGATGTAGCGCTAGGTCACGAATAAGCCATTGCGAGCACACACAGTTCACCGTATGCCGGGCAACCGAGAATCTAGGTGAAGACCGTTGAAAATACGCCGCTGGCTATGAAAGCCAGCGGCGTATTTTCAGTTTACAATCTCCAATAAATCAATTAATTAATGCATATGGCGTGATTCCTGAAGAAACTCGCCGGAATTTCGCGGCTTTGTCGCTGGTGGGCACTGGGCGCATACTAGGCAGGGTGCTTCGATTGATACCAGCGCAACACCTGATGGCACCAATAAGGAAGAAGCAAGTCTGATTGGCCTGACTTAAACAGCATGGCGTTTGGTCTCCAAAATCATTGTCATGGCTGACAATCAGGCCACAACATAATGCTCCAAGGCAACGCATTCGCAAATAGTCGTAGCGTCGGACTGACGAGCAAAACGCCGCAACTGTCGATTTTTACAGACGCGAGCAGTCAGTTGTAGCGGCTAGGAGCTTGCTCGAATCCATCAGGTATGTTCAGGAGGCCGGAGCGGCGGGTGGGAAGTTTCTTCGTTGCGTTTCGAGCTGGCACCATGACCGGCTTTCCGCTTTCCTATCCCCACCCGCCCATGCGCCTCGCGTTGTGTCTCCTGCTTCTACTGCTGCTGGGCGGCCCGGTCCGCGCCCAGGTGTGGCAGTGGTCGGCGCCAGTAACGGCGGCCACGTCTGGCGAAACCAACGACCACCCACGGGCTTTTCTCTGGATACCGCCCCACTGCCGGCAGGTGCGGGCCGTGATAGTGGGTCAGCACAACATGCTGGAAGAGGGTGTGTTGGAGCACCTCGCATTTCGGGCCGAGCTGGCCCGACTGGGCATTGCCGAGGTGTGGGTGACGCCCGCCCTGGATATGGTCTTTGACTTCGAGCACGGCGCGGGCGAGAAGTTCGACGACATGATGCAGGCGCTGGCCCGCGAGTCGGGCTACGCCGAACTGGCCACCGCGCCGGTGATGCCCATCGGGCACTCGGCCGCCGCCAGCTACCCCTGGAATTTCGCCGCCTGGAACCCCGGCCGTACGCTGGCTGCCATCTCGCTTAAGGGCGACGCCCCGCTAAGCCTACTCACCGGCAGTGGCCGGCCAAACCCTAATTGGGGCAGCCGCACCCTCGACGGCGTGCCCGGCCTGATGGTGATGGGCGAATACGAGTGGCTGGAGCCGCGCCTCGCCCCCGCCCTGGCCTACCGCCAGCAACACCCGGCCTCCCCCATCTCGCTGCTGGCCGATGCCGGCCACGGCCACTTCGACTATTCCGACGAGCTGGTGCACTACCTGGCGCTGTTTATCCGAAAGGCTGCCCGGCAGCGCCTGCCGGCCCCGGCCGCGCCCGGCCAGCCAGTCGTGCTGAAACCGATAGACCCCGCCCGGGGCTGGCT
>NZ_BAAGZM010000180.1:0-7196 GCF_054778495.1 Hymenobacter agri | reverse complement strand
TGGCCGCCGGACTGGGCCTGCTGGCTTGGCAAATGCCCACCGCGGCCCCGCTGGCGGGCCTCATGCTGGCCGGCAGCTTTGCGGCGGCTACGGCCGATACACTTTCCTCCGAACTCGGCAACGTGTACGGCCGCCGCTACTACAACATCCTCACGCTGCGGCCCGATGCGCGCGGCCTTAACGGCGTGGTGAGCCTGGAAGGCACGGCCCTAGGTCTGGCCGGTTCGGCGGTGCTGGCGGCCGTTTATTGTCTGGGTTCCGGCAGCGGCTGGGCGGCATTTGGCGCGCTGCTGGTGGCGGGCACGGCCGGCAACCTGATGGATTCAGTGCTGGGCGCGACGCTGGAGCGGCGCGGCGTGCTGGGCAACAATGCGGTCAATTTCCTCAATACTCTGACCGGGGCGCTGGTAGCCGGCGGGCTGATGCGGTGGCTTGGGTAGGTGGGGCCGCCAGCAAGGCTAATGGACCGTTGCGAAGTCAGCTAGCTCAGCTAGCTCCTTTGCCAGCTGCTTTTCCCAATTCTGCTGCTTATCTACAAACAAGCCGTAATTGGTTTCGTCGGCGTACTGCACGACGCGCTTGTTGGCTTCCTCGCAAGCCGTTCGGAATACCTCGTTCACGTCGGGCTTGCCCCAGAAAATAATTTGTTTGGCCGAAGCCCGCAACTTCTGCCGCACGCGTCGGGCCGCCACTTCGTAAATGTCCCACTCCGTTTGCAGGTATTGCAGCTGCAGCTCGGTGGCTTGGGCATTCGTCGAATCGAGATAGGAGCTGGGACGGTGCATAAAATTCTGCACGACGAAATTGGCGCGCTTAGAGAGCAGGTCCGCGACGCGGCCGTTCATTTCGATACCAAAACTGGCGAAGCTGCTGCTCAGGTTGTTGCGCGGCCGCACCCGTAGCTGGAAGTCGCTCGCCTGCAGGCGCCGCGAAGGGCTCCACTGCAGGTAGTCGGCCGAGAGCGTCCGGCCTGCCGTCGTGAATAACTGGGCAGCAGCCGGCCCAGCACTAAACAGCAGTAAGCACGCTAGCAGTAGCATGCGCGGCATCATCGTTTTTTTCATCGTCCTTGAGGTTACTCAACGGCTTGATGCTCCCCAAACGGCCACCGCCGCTGGCTGCGGCTCCAGAGCAGAAATGCACCCGTGCCCAGCGCCATCATGCCCAGCGCAGCCAGCTGGAAGTACAGCTTGAAGTGCACGCCGCCCCACGTGACCTCGGCCGGCGCGATGCCCACGAACACGAACAGCCACACCACAATGGCCACGATGACGGGCAGCGGATAGAGCGGCATCTTGAACGGCAGGGCAGCCGTGCCGCGCCGCCGCCGGAGTAGTATCAGGCCCACGGCCTGGCCCACAAACTGCACCAGAATGCGCATGGCCAGAATGGCCGAAATCACCTCGCCCAACCGAAATAACAGGCTGAACACAAAACCCACACCACCGAGCAGCAGCAGCGAGATGTAGGGGAAATGCTTGGTAGGGTGCAGCTTGCCGAACACCGGCAGAAACTCGCCATCGGCCGCGGCGGCGTAGGGAATGCGCGAGTAGCCCAGCAGCACCGCAAACAGCGAGGCAAACGCCACCAGCAGCACCATGCCGGTGGCCACCAGCGCCGCCCCGGGCCCGTATAGCCGCTCAACAAACACGCTCACGATGAACTGCGACTTGTCGCCGGCGCTGGCCTGCCAGCCCTGCACTTCCTGCCACGGAATAACCGTGCCCACGCTCCAGTTCAGCAGCAGGTACAGCGCCGCAATGCCCAGAATGCTAAGAAAAATGCTGCGTGGAATCACCTTCTCCGGCCCTTTGATTTCGGCCCCGAGGTGGCACACGTTGTAGTAGCCGAGGTAGGAATAAATGGTTTTGACGGCGGCCTGGCCCATGGCTACCGAAATCAGCAAACCCGGCAGGGCCGGAAAGCCACCTTCGGGGAAAATGGCCACGTGGTGGTTGGGGTGCGTGAGGCCGCCGAAAATCAGCCAGCCCATGAGGCTGAGCACACCCACCCACAGGGCCACGCCCAGCTTGCCAATGTCTTCGATGCGGCGGTAGAGCAGCACGATGAGCAGCAGTACCACGCCGCCGGCCACGGCTTTGGGCTGCCACCACTCGGTCATCGGCACGAGGTAGCCGAAGTATTGGGCGAAGCCGATAGCGCCCGAGGCCAGCACCAGCGGCGACTGAATGAGCGTTTGCCACACGTAGAGAAACGACATGTAGCGGCCCCACTTCTGCTCGCCGTAGGCCAGCTTGAGGAAGCGGTAGCTGCCGCCGGCTTCGGGGTAGGCCGCACCCAGCTCGCTCCAGATAAGGCCATCGACCGAGGCCAGGGCCGCCCCCACCAGCCAAGCCAACAGGAAATTCGGCCCCATGAAGCCCATTACGAGCGGCAGGGTCACGAAGGGGCCGATACCCACCATGTCAATCATGTTGAGGGCGGTAGCTTGAACCAGGCCGAGGCGGCGCTGCAAAGAGGGTGCTGACATGGGACGAAAGTACCGCCGTAGCGCCGACTCGGCGGCCCCGTGGGTCGTTCGCACCGCCTGAACGGTTGGCTACCCGGCCGGGGGGTGGACTCGCAGAGTCCGCGCTACGTTTCACCAACCCCGGCTTCATCCGCCGCGTAAGCCCAGCCATGAGTTCACCGGGTTCTTCTTCTAAACTGGCCATTTACGGGGCCATCGCGGCCAACGTGGCCATTGCCGTCAGCAAGTTTGTGGCGGCGTATTTCACCGGCTCGTCGGCCATGCTGTCCGAGGGCATTCACTCGCTCGTGGATAGCGGCAACGGCGGCCTGATTCTGTACGGCGTGCGCCAGGCCGAGAAGCCGGCCGATAAGCGCCACCCCTTCGGCCGCAGCAAGGAACTGTATTTCTGGGCTCTGATTGTGGCCATTCTGGTGTTCTCGGTGGGCGGCGGCATGTCTCTCTACGAAGGCATCGAGCACCTCAAGCACCCCGCGCTCCTCTCCGACCCCACCTGGAACTACTGGGTGCTGGGCCTGTCGCTGCTCTTCGAGGGCATTTCCTGCTTCCTGGCGTTCAAAGCCTTCAATGCCGACCGCGGCGACGCTGGTTTCTGGGACACCCTGCGCCGTAGCAAAGACCCATCGGTGTTCGCCATTCTGCTCGAAGACCTGGCCGCCCTGCTGGGGCTGGTATTTGCCCTGACCGGCGTGTACGTGGGCCATTTGCTAAACAATCCCTACCTCGACGGCGCGGCTTCCATTGCCATCGGCGTGCTACTGGTGTGCGTGGCGCTATTCCTCATCTACAAAACCAAGCGCCTGCTGGTGGGCACCGGCGTCGACGACGAAACCGTGGACGCCATCGAAGCGCTGGTGCGGGCCCAGCCCAACGTCGACCAGGTAGGCCCGCCCCTCACCTCCTACCTCGGCCCGGCCGACGTGATTCTGGCCCTCGATGTGGAGTTCGACCATCATCTCACCTCGGAAGAAATCGAGCACGCCATCGATAAGCTCCAGGACGATATTCGGGCGAAGTACCCCGAAATGAAGCGCATTTTTATCGAAGCCAAGTCGCTATCGAGCCGGGCAGCGTAAACGTAGCTTGATAGCTGCTATCAGCACGTCATGCCGCGCGCAGCGAAGCAGCTTGCCCGCCACCAGTAATTCAGTCTACTAGTGCGGGCAAGCTGCTTCGCTGCGCGCGGCATGACGTTCTTTGAATTTCTTACGACTACTACCACATACCATTTCTCCGCCGCATGGCCAACGCCAACGCTTCCAAACTCTCCCTCTACGGCGGCATTGCCGCCAACGTAGCCATTGCCATCAGCAAGTTCGTGGCGGCGTATTTCACCGGCTCGTCGGCCATGCTGTCCGAGGGCATCCACTCGCTCGTCGATACCGGTAATTCGGGGCTGCTGCTCTACGGCACGGCTCAGAGCGAGCGACCGGCCGACGCCGAGCACCCCTTCGGCCACAGCAAAGAGCTGTATTTCTGGGGCCTGATTGTGGCCGTGCTCATCTTCGCCATCGGCGGCGGCATGTCGTTCTACGAGGGCATCAAGCACATTCAGCACCCCGAGCCCATCGAAGACGCCACCTGGAACTACGTGGTGCTGGGCCTCTCCTTTCTGTTCGAGGGCATTGCGTTTTACCTCTCGGTGAAGGCGCTGCTGGCGCAGTCGAGCGGCAACGTGGGCTTCGTGCAGATGCTGAAGACGAGCCGCGACCCGGCCGTGTTTGCCTCCGTAATGGAAAACCTGGCCGCGCTGCTGGGCCTGGCCATTGCCGGCATTGGCGTGTTTCTGGGCCACTTGCTCAATAATCCGTACTTCGACGGCGGCGCATCCATCGCCATCGGGCTGCTGCTGATGCTGGTAGCCGTGTTTCTGGTGGGCCGCACCAAGGGCCTGCTGGTGGGCACCGGCGTGGATGCGCCCACGCTGGCCAACCTCGAGCGCATTGCCCGCGACCAGCCGCAGGTGCGCGAAATCCGCTCGCCCCTCACCATGTACCTCGGCCCGAACGATGTCATCATGGCCCTCGACGTGGATTTTGCCGACAACATGAGCTCGACCCAGGTGGCCGCCGCCGTGGAGGAGCTGCAGGACGCCATCCGCCGCGAGCATCCCGAGGTGCAGCGTATTTTCATCGAGGCAAAAAACCTGGTGCAGGCGGCAGGTAAGTAGTATAAAAGAGCCGGTCATGCTGAGCGCAGTCGAAGCATCTCTACCGCAGCAGTAAAATCAATTACTTGTGCGGTAGAGATGCTTCGACTGCGTTCAGCATGACGCGTTCAGCTAACCTCGACCTTAACCCCGGCGGCGTTTTTCCAGTTTAAGCATTACCAATGCCCGCGCCCGCACTATCAGCCGGCGCGGGCATTCGCTTATTTACCCCGCACCTGCTATGAATCAGCTTTCCACCGAAACCAGCCCGTTCCAATCCTTCTGGTGGGGCGGCTACGAGTGCACCGACCAGCTCAACGCCTTCGGCAACCGCGTCGATTTCCTGCCCCTCACCGGCCACCTGCAGCTCATTGACGAAGACTACGCGGCCCAAAAGCCGTTCAACATCGGCACCGTGCGCGAGGGCATTCGCTGGGCGATGATTGAGAAAACGCCCTACCACTACGATTTCAGCACCGTGAAGACGATGCTGGACGCCGGCCGCCGCCACGGCGTGCAGCAAATCTGGGACCTGTGCCACTTCGGCTACCCCGACGACCTCACGCCGTTGCACCCCATGTTTGCCCGGCGCTTTGCCGCGCTCTGCCGCGCCTTCGTGGACTTTTACCGCTCCGAGCGGCCCGACGACGTGCTCATTGTGACGCCCATCAACGAAGTAAGCTTCATCTCGTGGCTGGGTGGCGACGCCAACGGCACCGCGCCCTACTGCCACGGCCAGGGCTGGCGCGTGAAGTACGGCCTGATGCGCGCCTACATCGAAGGCAGCTACGCCCTGCGCGAGGCCGACCCCAGCATTCGCCTGCTCACCACCGAGCCGCTCATCAGCATCAGCGCAGCGCTGGGGGCCGGCCCAACGGCCCGGCGCGAGGCCCGCGACATGCACGAAAACCAGTTTCAGGCCACCGACATGCTCTGCGGCCGCCTGTGCCCCGAGCTGGGCGGCGCGCCCGAACTGCTCGACATCGTGGGCTTCAACTACTACTACGACAACCAGTGGCAGTTGCACCCCTACCAGAAGCTGGGCTGGCACGATGTGGTGATGGACCCGCGCTGGGTGCCACTGCACCTGCTGCTGCGCCGCGCCTACCAGCGCTACGGCCGCCCCTTCGCCATCACCGAGACCAGCCACCCCGGCGTGGACCGGCCCCTGTGGTGGCGCACCATTGCCGACGAATGCGCCCAAGTGCTGCGCCAGGGCCTGCCGCTGCAGGGCGTGTGCATCTACCCGCTCATCGACCGGCCCGACTGGGACCACCTCGACCAGTGGCACCAGTCCGGCCTATGGGATGCCGACCTCTCGCAGCCCGGCCCGGCCCGCGTGCTACACCAGCCCAGCGCCGAAGCCTTGCTACAAGCCCAAGCCGCGCTGAGCGCCGTGCGGCCACTCCAGCGGCGGGTATCGGCGATGCTGTAGAGACGCAACATTTTGCGTCTCGCCGTTGCTGATGTTGTTATAAATGCACGGCTTTGTGCGTCCGGCACAGGTCCAGCCGTTCAACGACAAGACGCAAAATATTGCGTCTCTACTTTTACGGCATGACCGCTGCTACCGCCACGCTGCTCACACCTCTCGGCCCGCTCGTCCTCACCGGCTCCGATGCGGGCCTGAGCGCCGTCACGTTTCTGAATGAAGCGGCCGAAGCCACCGGGCCCGCTGCCGTAGCCGACTGTCTGCGCCCGGCTCACGAGCAGTTGCGGGCCTATTTCGGCCGCGAACTGCAAAAATTCGATTTAACGTACGCTCCTGCTTTCGGCACCGACTTCCAGCGGCAGGTGTGGCAGGCGCTGCTGGGCATCGGCTACGGCCGCACGGCCTCCTACCTCGACGTGGCGAAGCTGCTGAACAACCCCAAATCAGTGCGAGCCGTGGGCGCGGCCAACGGCCAGAACCCGCTGGCCATTGTGTGGCCCTGCCACCGCGTGGTGGGGTCCGATGGCAGCCTCACGGGCTACGCCGGCGGCATGCACCGCAAAAAATGGCTACTGGAATTTGAGCAGCCGGTGCGGCAAGGCGGACTTTTTTAGCAATGGGTGAATGAGCGAATGGGTGAATGAGTGAATGCTACCTGTTCTGCCCCATTCACCCATTCGCTTATTTACCCATTGCCTCACGCTCCCACGAACTTCAGTAGCTGCTGGTAGATGATGTTGTGCTGCCAGTATAGCTGCAGCACCATTGGAATGTGGTGCCGCCCGGGAATAATGGTGTACTGCGGCGCCTGCCCGGTGGCTTTCAGCTCATCGCGAAAGCGGGCCGAACTACCGCTGATGCTGGGGTAGGTTTCGCCGCCAATGAAGAACAGGAACGGCGGCAGGTGCGGCCGAATCTTATAAATGGCCGACATCTGCTTCCACACGGCTGGGTCGTTGCCGAAAGGAATCTTATACTTTTCGTCGCCCTCGTACTTCAGCTCCTTCAGGTAGCTGTACATGTCGAGCCCGGCCGGGTCGTCCATGATGGCACCTCGCACGGGGTTGCGGGGCAGGCCGTGGCGGGCCAGCAGGGCATCGTCGGTAGCCAGCAGGGCGGCCAGG
>NZ_BAAGZM010000179.1:0-7292 GCF_054778495.1 Hymenobacter agri | reverse complement strand
CCCACCGACCCCGCCGTGCTGGCCCTGCAGGGCGACTACCAGCGCCGCTATCCGCAGGGACGCTTCAAGGAGTTGCTGCCCGTGCCAGCGGCGGCTCATCCCACCGGCCGCCGCTAGCCGCCGGCCTCTTCCTCAACCCTATTTATCATTCCTTTATTTCCCACTTCTTCTCCTTTTTTCTTCATGCAAATTGTGAAACGCGCAGCCTTGGTGGCTGTGCTGGCACTGGCTGCGCCCGCGGCCTTCGCCCAAACCCAAACCCTGACCGGCGTGGAGCGCGCGCGGCGCTCCATGCTCTCGCCCATCTACGACGGCAACGAAGTGAAGGGCTACGTGATGTTTGCCCGCAGTGACAAGGCCGACCGTAAAAACGACAACTACCTGCTCGACCTCTATGACCAGGATTTGAAAAAGGTGTCGTCCATTGTGCTGCAGAAGCCTTCGGGCCGCTACACGCTGCTGAAAAACACGTTCAACGGCTCGGCATTCGCGTTCTACTTTTTCAATGGCAAGGACGAAACGCTGGAACTCGAAACCTACGACACCAGCCTGCAGAAGCTCGGCAGCAAGGTTATCGGGGAGCTTAGCAAGAGCGACCTGCGCACCCTGCAGATGCAGATTCGCTACGACGACCCCGCGGCGGGCGGCTTCATCACGGGCATGAACCTGTTTCCGGTGCCGGGGCTGGGCTTTGTGCGCAATGGCTATACCGGCAGTATGGCCAAAGGCTACACCCTGGCCATTTACGACAATAAGCTGGGCATGCACTGGCGCACCACGTCCAGCGAAAACGCCAAGGAGTACGAGTCGCTCACCCTCACCGAAGCGGCCGATAAGTACCTGCTGGGCGTGATGCTGCGCCGCGACGGCGTGCTCTCGCGCAAAGCCACCTCGTACATGGTGGCGCTGGACGCCAAAACCGGCAAGAAAATACTTGATTTGCCGGTCGAAACCAGCAAGACCGAGCAGCTCTCGCTCAGCTCATTCACGTTCGACCCCGACAAGCGCGAGTTCGTGGCCGTGGGCGAGTATTATAAGCTCGACGACAAGCCCTTCGTGAACAAGAGCCAAGGCTTCTACGTGAAGCGCTTCAGCGAAGCCGGCAAGCCGGTGAGCACCAAGAGCTACGGCTGGCACAACGAGGTAGCCGCCCTGATGCCCGCAGAGGCCAAGGCCAGCCTCGAAGACAACTACGTGAACTACAACCACTCGATTTTGAAAGGCGCGAACGGGCACCTGTATGTGGTGGCCGAGCAGTTCAAGATTGTGGGCGACGGCCTGGGTATTGCGGCCAACATTTTGAACGGCGGCCACACCAGCGCCAGCGTCTCCAAAGGCAAAGTGGGCAACCTGCTCATCTTCGAGCTAGACCAGGATGCCAAACTGGCCAACGTGAAATTCTACCCCAAAACCGTGACCAACGCCGAGCTGCCCGCCGGCACCGGCTTCATGGGGGCCGGCCTGCTCGGCCAGATTATGAAGGTGCAGGGCGACTTCGACTACCAGTTTGTGCAAAAGAACGACGACGATTCGAAGTTTAACGTCGTGTACGTCAACTTCGACAAGGAGAAAGGCGAGGACGCTAAAACCTACGTAGGCAACATTGCCTTCGGCGACAACGGCAAGTACACCGTCGATAAAATTGAGATTCCCGCCGGCCCTACTTATTCCTTCCTGTACCCCGCCAAGCCCGGCTACGTACTGATTACGGACTACCTGAAGAAGAAAAAAACGCTCGACATGCGCCTAGTGAAGGTGAACAACTAGCCCCGGCGGCAGATTCGCAACAGACAAAAAGGCCCGGCAACTTGCCGGGCCTTTTTCATGCCTGAAGGCGGTAAAAGGAAACGCTTCAGCCGGGCAGGTTGGCGCTGGCCACCAAGCGAGCTCCCCGGGCGGTGAGGTCGGCCTGCGCCGCCGCCCAGCCCTCGGCCGAGATGGCGCGGGTGGCATCGGTGACGACGGTGGTGGCGAAGCCGGCGGCCAGCGCATCCAGTGCCGAGTAGTACACGCAGTAGTCGGCGGCCAGGCCGGCCACCACGACTTCCGTTACGCCGCGGCCGCGCAGGTAATCGGCCAGGCCGGTGCTTTTGCGGTGGCCGTTGTCGAAAAATGCGCTGTAGCTGTCGATTTCCGGGTTCATGCCTTTGCGGAAGATAGCCTCGATGCGTTCGGGGTGCAGGGCGGGGGCTAGGGCCGCGCCGTCGCTGGCCTGGGTGCAGTGGTCGGGCCAGAGCACCTGAGGCAGGCTGTGCAGGTCAATCTGCTCGAACTGGCTGCGGCCGGCGTGGCTGCTGGCAAAGCTCTGGTGGCCGGCCGGGTGCCAGTCCTGCGTCGCTACCACGAGGTCGAACTGGGCTTGCAGCTCATTCACGAGCGGAATGATTTCGTCGCCGGCCGGCACGGCCAGCCGGCCGCCAGGCAAAAAGTCGTTTTGAATATCGATGAGGAGCAGGGCGCGCATGGGCAGGAGGGAAGGGGCCGGTACCGAACCGACGTTGCCGGTTTTCTTACCTTAAAACCAAGTATTCGCGGCGGGGTTACGTTAACGCAGGTATTATCCTTGAAAAACCGTTTCTTCATGCCTAATCTTCAAAACCAAATCGCCCTCGTAACCGGTGCCACGTCCGGCATCGGCCAGGTAACGGCCACCGAGTTGGCCAAAATGGGCGCCCACGTCGTCATTCTGGCCCGCAACGCCGATAAGGCTGCCACGGCCCAGCAGGAAATCAAAGCCGCCGCCGGCCACGACCACGTCGACGTGCTGCTCGCCGACCTGGCTGACCTGAGGCAGGTGCGCCGCGCGGCCGCCGAGTTCAACGCCACGTATCCGCGCCTCGACGTTCTGGTGAACAACGCCGGGCTGATTTTTGGGGCCGAGCGCCAGCTCTCGCCCGATGGCAACGAGCTGGGCCTGGCCACCAACCACCTGGGGCCATTCCTGCTCACCAGCCTGCTATTCGAAAAGCTGCGCGCCAGCCCGGCGGCCCGCATCGTGAACGTGGCCTCGATGGCCTACCAGTTTGCCCGCCCCGACATCCACGACCTGCAATCGACTCGCAGCTACGGGGCCATGCGCGTGTACGCCAACACCAAGCTGTTCAACATCATGTTCACGCAGGAACTGGCCCGCCGCCTGCGCGCCCACGGCATCGCTAATGTGACAACCAACGCGCTGCACCCCGGCGTGGTGGCCAGCAATTTCGGCGACAGCGCCGGCGGCTGGCTGGGCAAGCTCACGGCGCTGGCCCGGCCCTTCATGATTTCGGTGGAGAAAGGGGCCGAAACCAGCATTTTCCTGGCCTCCGACCCATCGGTGGCCACCACCAGCGGCGGCTATTTCGACAAGAAAAAAACCGCGCCGGTGAAGAACGACTTCAATACGCCCGAGCATGCCCGCCAGCTCTGGGAGCAGAGCGAGCAGCTGACGGGCACGCGGTTTCTGGCGTAATCGGGCTGCCGGTTGCCGGGTTTGCCTTTCTTTGCGCATTATGGCTGAATCTGAGATTGATATTGCCGCCTACGTGGCCCGCACTGGCTACGCCGGCCCGCTCGCGCCCACGCGCGAAACCCTGGTGGGGCTGCACCGGGCGCAGGCCTACAGCATCCCGTTCGAGAACCTCGACATTCACCTCGGCCGGCCCATTGGTCTCGACGCGGCCAGCCTGAGCCGCAAGCTGCTGGCCGAGCGCCGGGGCGGCTACTGCTATGAGCTGAACGGCCTGTTTGGGCGGGTGCTGCGGCAGCTGGGCTTTGCCGTAACCAACCTAGTGGGCCGCAACCTGATTGCCGGCGCGCCGCTGCGCCCGCGTGCCCACCAGCTTTTGCTGGTCGAAGCCGAGGGCCGGCCCTGGGTGGCCGACTTGGGCTTTGGCGGCAACACCCTGCTCGAACCCATTCCGCTGGAAACCGGCCCCGCGCACCGCATGGGCTTCGACACCTATCGCCTGCAAGTCGCGCCCCAGCACAACTACCACCTGCAATTGCTGCTCGACGGGCAGTGGCAGAGCCTCTACACCTTTACCCTGGACGAGGCCCAGCCCAGCGACTACCAGATGATGAGCTACTTCTACTCGAATTCGCCCGATTCGCCGTTTCGGCAGCAGCGCATCTGCGCCCGCGCCACGCCCGAGTACCGCGCCACGCCCGAGTACCGCGCCACGCCCGAGTACCGCGCCACGCTGGTCGACCGCGAGCTGAAAATCCGGCAGCCCGACGGCCGCGCCACCGCTACCATACTGGTCGATGAAGCCGCCTATGCCGCGGCGCTGCGCCAGCACTTCGGCCTGCACCTTTCGGAGAGCCAGGTGGCCCGGCTCTTTGCCTAAGCCGGGCTTACGCCGGGGCGTGCGACTTCGGGTGCAGCGCCCGCCACTCGTCTTCCAGAATGCCCATTTCTACCAGTGTCCAGTAGCCGTCGCCGTGGCGCACCACGTCGCGCAGGCGGCCTTCTTCCTGGAAGCCGCACTTGAGGTAGCAGTTGATGGCCGCGTGGTTGAAGTCGTAGACGCCCAGGCTGATACGGTGTAGCTTCAGGTCTTCAAACCCGATGCGCAGCAGGGCCTTCACCATGCCCTGACAAATGCCGCGGCGGCGCTCGGTGGTGTTGCCCACCAGCACGCGGGTGATGCGCCCGGCCCGGTCGCGCTCGCTGATGCCGCCCAACGAAATGTGGCCCACAGTGATGCCGGTTTTGGAATCGACGGCTTTGTAGATGAACACGCTGGGGTCGTGCACGTCGTTGGCCCCTTCGATGTACCAGCTCAGGCCCGACTCGGTGAGCGGGAAGGAGAACATCGAGCCGCTCCACTCTTTCATCAGCCGCTCGTCGTCGACCCACTCCATCAGCTGCGTGAAATCGTCGGAGGTAAAGGGTTCGAGCTTAATCATGAGGCAAAAGAAAATGGAGCGGATGAAGCCGCAAGATACGGCCCCAGCCGCCCAAGGCCGGGCTTATTTTCGGCTTGGAAGCCGGTTTTGCGCAGCCGCTAGGCCGCCGGGCCCGTACTGCTTTTATTTCTTCGCGCTGCTATGAACCTTGCCACCAACACCATTCTACTCACCGGCGGCGCCTCGGGCATCGGGCTGGCGCTGGCCGTGCGCTTTCTGCGGGCCGGCAGCACCGTTATCGTCGTGGGCCGCCGCGACGATAAACTTACCGAAGCCCAGCAGGATTACCCCGGCCTGGTAGTGCGCCAATGCGACGTGGCCGACCCCGCCCAGCGTCAGGAGCTCGTGCTTTGGGCCACCAGCACCTACCCCAACCTGAACGTGCTGATAAACAACGCCGGCATTCAAAACCGCATCCAGCTGGCCCACGACCACGATACCGACTGGGAAACCCGCCGGCAGGAGTTGGTTATCAACATCGAAGCACCTATGCACCTGAGCACGCTGCTGGTGCCGCACCTGCGCCACCGGCCGGGCGCGGCCATCATCAACGTCACTTCGGGGCTGGCGTTTGCGCCGGCGGCGTTCGCGCCCATCTACAGCGCCACCAAGGCCGCCCTGCACTCCTTCACGCTCTCGCTGCGGTTCCAGCTGGAGCCGGAGGGCATTGCCGTGCTCGAAATCGTGCCCCCTGCCGTGAACACCGACCTCGGCGGCCCCGGCCTGCACACCTTCGGCGTGAACGTGGATGAGTTTGCCGATTCGGTGATGGGCCGGCTGGCCCACGGCGAGCAGGAGGTAGGCTTCGGCAGTTCGGAGGAGCGGCGGAAAGCCTCGCGCGCCGAGCTGGACGAATATTTCCGGATGATGAACAAGCGGTAGAAGCGAACGGCAAAAAAGGACGTCATGCTTCGACTACGGCTGCGCCTCCGCTCAGCATGATGTCCTTTTTCCAAAATAGGTTACTCTCGCCCGCGCAGCGGGTACTGCGCCGGAATGCCCTGCGACTTGGCCGGCTGCTTGGCCATATCCTGCAGTATCACCTCGATGGCTTTGGCCAGCTGCGGGTCGGCCCCGTTCTGGGTGTCGGCGGGGCGCACGTCCACGTCGATGTCGGGGGCCACGCCTTCGTTTTCGATTTCCCACTTGCCGTCGGGGCTGTAGATGGCGAAGCTGGGCGAGGTCACGCTGCCGCCGTCAATCAGCGGCGGGTAGCCCGAGATGCCCACCAGGCCGCCCCAGGTGCGCTTGCCCACGATGGTGCCCAGCCCGCGCCGCCGGAAAAACGCCGGCAGCGCATCGCCGCCCGAACCGGCAAACTCGTTCACCAGCATCACCTTCGGCCCGTAGATGGACGAGCCCGGCGACGTGAACGTGCGGCCCTCGCGCGGAGCCCAGTAGCTGAGCAGCGGCCGGTTCAGCAGGTCCAGAATGTAGTCGGCCACGAAGCCGCCGCCGTTGAACCGCTCATCCACAATCACGGCCTGCTTGTCGAGCTGGCTGAAGTAGTAGCGGTTGAAGAATTCGTAGCCCTCGGCCCCGGTGTTGGGCAGGTACACGTAGGCCACTTTGCCGCCGGTCAGGCGGTCCACGGTGCGGCGGTTGTCCTCCACCCAGGCCATGCGGCGCAGGTTGGCTTCGCTGGCCACCGGCACTACGGTTACTTCGCGGGCGCCGCTGGTGCTGGGTTTGTCGTTCACCAGCAGCGTAATCTGCTTGCCCACGGTGTTCTCGAAGAAGCTATACACGTTGTCGGTGCCACGCAGGGGGCGGTTGTTCACGGCCAGCAGGTAGTCGCCGGCCCGCACGCCCACGCCGGGCCCGGTGAGCGGTGCGCGCAAGCCGGGGTTGAAGCTTTCGCCGTTGAATACCTTTTTGAAGCGATAATGCCCGTCGACTACCTCGTAGTCGGCCCCGAGCAGGCCCACCGGGTTGGCTGTAAGGGCGGGCATGTCGCCCCCGCTTACGTAGTTGTGGCCCACCACCATCTCGCCCATCATCTCAGCAAACAGGTAGTTGAGGTCAGCCCGGTGCGCCACGTAGGGCAGGAAGCCGGCGTATTTCTTTTTGGTGGCGGCCCAGTCGAGCCCGTGCATGCCGGGGTCGTAGAAATAGTCGCGCTCCAGCCGCCACACCTCGTCGAACATCTGGGCCCACTCGTGGCGCGGGTCCACGTAGGCGTCGAGGCCGGTGAGGGCCATGCGGCCGTCGTTGGCGGCCGGTTTGCCGGCAGCTTCCACGATGCCGTAGGCATCGCGCGGGGCCATATAGAGCAGCTTTTTGCCGTCAGCGCTCAGGGCATAATCATTCACTTCGGCCAGGTATTGCTCGTTTTTGCGCTCCTTCAGGTCGTAGCGGTGCAGGCGCTGGGTGGGGCCGGCCTGCGCCGCGTCGGGGCCGGC
>NZ_BAAGZM010000178.1:0-7316 GCF_054778495.1 Hymenobacter agri | reverse complement strand
GGCGGCGCGATGGCCGCGGCAAAGGCCGGGGTGTGCAGCCCAGCGAGACCGAGCAGTTTCAGGCCGCCAGCTTTGGGGAGGCCGATGAGTTTGCTCAGCAGCCTTTCTTGAACGAATCAACTACCGCCGGCCTAGTGCCCGTGGCATCAGCTTCGGAATCGACGCCGGACACTGCCGGTGCGGCAGCCGACGCGGCGGCGCTGGAAGCCGGGCGGAAGAAAAAGCGGCGCTCGCGGGGTGGTGCCAAGCGCACGGCCCGCAAGCACGCGCTGCGATTGGCGGCCGAAATGGGCCTGAACGAGGGCCAACTGGCCGCTTCTGACGCGGCACTGGAAGCCGCAGCGGCGCAGGTTGAAACAGTAGGCAGCGCCACTCCAACAATTGAGAACACGGTGACTGGCGCTGAAGTACCCGAGCAGCTGCGCGACCGCCGGAACGATGGCGGCCGGGGCGTGACGCGGGTGCCGCTGTTTGCCGCTCCGGCGGTTTTGGCGACTGATGCAACGAATGAAGTGGCTGGCGAAGAGACTATTCCGGCCGCTTCGACGGAGGTAGCAGGGGAGTCGCAGCAGCCAGCTTCGACTTCTTCTTCACGCCGCAATCGCAACCGCAAAAAGAAGAAGGGCAACCATCCTGCAATTGCCGAGACGGCGGCCGAAGCCGGAACGGAAGTCTCTCCAGTCGCAGCACCGCGTGGGGCAGTGGAGGCGGTTGTGGATACCGAAACCCTGAATGCAGCCCGCGGAAACGAGCAGCGCGATACCCGCCGCCCGCAGGAACAGTCCGTGGTAACGCTGCCGACACCCTCCGCCGCGGGGGCGGTGGCCGTTACGCCGGTGGTATTTGTATCGGCCGAAACTGTTGCGCCGGCCGAGTCCAGTCAGCCCGTTGCACCGAAAGCGTCGAAACCCTCGAAGCGTAAGAGCCGGCTGCAGGTGGGCGGCCGCACGGAGAAGCCTGCCGTTGACACGCCGATAATTCCGGTGGATGCAGTGCCGGCGGTACGTACGCAAGTGGCTGCCGGGCGCCTCACGGGCACTTCGGCGTCGCTGGTAGAGCCGAGCGCACCGGCTAAGGCTGAGAAAGCCCCCATTACGAAACCGGCAAAGGCAAAAGCTGGTGCCAAAAAGGCCGCAGCTACTGAGCCGGCTTTCACAGTGCCAGCTGTTACGACCACAGTTGAAACAGCTACGGAGACTTCGGGCGCGACAGAAACGCCCAAGAAAGGCGGACGGGCCTCCAAGGCGAAAGCGACTCCGCAACAGGCGAAGTTTGTAAAAACCACTGAACAGACACCCGTAGCAACTGCCAAGACTTCGGTTCCAACAGCTGTTCCGACAGCCAAAGCAGCCAAGTCTAAGAATGCCAAAGCACCGGCTACCTCGGCCGCTGGTAATGCCGATGCACCGCAAGCAGCGGCAAGCGAACCGTCGGCAGCGGCCATAGCCAAGAAACCGGTAAAAGAAGCCGCTACGCCTGTTGCTGCGAAACCCGCTGCGGCGAAAATGGCCAAAGCTGCTTCGGCCGACAAGAATGCAGTTGTAGCGGCATCTCAACCGGCAAAACAACCGGCTGCTCCAGCCAAAGCGAAGGCAGCGAAGGTTGCATCTAAAACGGACGAAGCCGTTGCTGATAAGGTACCAGCTAAATCAGCTTCGCCCAAAAAAGCGGCGGATGGAACGTCGACCAAACCGGCTGTGAAGCGGAAGGCTGCGCCTAAAGCTGACGCTCCTAAAGCGGATGCCCCCCAAGATAGGCCCGTCAAGCCGGCGGCTAAAGCCCGGACGCCGAAGAAGCCCGCCGCGTAGCGTAGCAGAATTTGCGGCTGATACTCGGCCTTTTGCGTTAATTCATTTCCAAGCCCGGCCTTTTTCGCCGGGTTTGGTGTTTCAGTACCTCCCCTACCCCGCTCCCATATGGCCCACGCTGCTCCGCACACCAACCGCCTCGCCCAGGAAACCAGCCCCTACCTGCAACAGCATGCTCACAACCCCGTGGATTGGTACCCGTGGGGCCCGGAGGCGCTGGCCCGCGCCCAGGCCGAGCAGAAGCCCATTCTGGTGAGTATTGGCTACGCGGCCTGCCACTGGTGCCACGTGATGGAGCGCGAATCGTTTGAGAACGAGGCGGTGGCGGCGGTGATGAACGCGCATTTCGTGTGCATCAAGGTCGACCGCGAGGAGCGGCCCGACGTGGACCAGATTTACATGGATGCCCTGCACGCCATGGGCCTGCAGGGCGGCTGGCCCCTGAACGTGTTTCTGACGGCCGACGCCAAGCCCTTCTACGGCGGCACCTACTTCCCGCAGGGCAACTGGACCAAGCTGCTCACCAACATTGGCCAGGCCTACGCTGGCGAGCACCGCGCCGAATTGGAACAGTCGGCCGAGCGGTTTATGGAGGTGATTGGCCGGAGCGAGCTGGCCAAGTACGGCAGCCACAATCAGAACGCCGCCCAGGAAGCCGACTACACAGCACTGCAGGCCATCGGTGTAGCGCCGGAAACCGGCCCGGCCGGCGTATCCGACGATGAATTCAAGCTGCTGGTGTACAACCTGAGCACGAATTTTGACCGAGAGCGCGGCGGCATGAACCGCGCCCCGAAGTTTCCGATGCCCAGCATCTGGCGGTTTTTGCTGCGGGCGCACGCCATCAGCGGCAGCCGCGCAGTGCTGGACCAAGCTGTGCTGACCCTGCGCGAAATGGCCTGGGGCGGCATCTATGACCAGGTGCATGGCGGTTTTGCCCGCTACTCGGTGGATGGCGAGTGGCTGGCCCCGCACTTTGAAAAGATGCTGTACGACAACGGCCAGCTGGTGAGCCTCTACAGCGAAGCCTTCCAGCTGACGCAGGACGAGCTTTTTCGGGAAACGGTGTACGACACCGTCGAATTTGTACGGCTGGAATTAACTAATCCTGACGGCGGCTTCTACTCTTCGCTCGATGCCGATAGCGAGGGCGAAGAGGGCAAATTCTACGTCTTTACGAAAGAAGAATTGCGCGACATTCTTGGCGACGAGGAGCCGCTGTTTTCCGACTACTACAACTGCACCGCCGCCGGCAACTGGGAGCACGGCCGCAACATCCTGCACCGCCGCGAAACCGACGAAGCTTTTGCCGCCGCCCACCAGCTGGCCCCCGGCGTGCTGCCCGAGCTGGTGGCGGGCTGGAAGCAGAAAATCATGGCTGTGCGCGCCACCCGCGTGCGCCCCAGCCTCGACGACAAAGTGCTGACCGGCTGGAACGCCCTGATGCTACAGGGCCTGACGGATGCCTACCGGGCCTTCGGCGAGCCCGAGTTTCTGGCCATGGCTGAGCACAACGCCCGCTTCGTTGAAGCCAAACTGCGCGACGGCGCGGGCCTGTTCCGCACCTGCAAGAATGGCCGCGCCAGCATTCACGGCTTCCTCGAAGACTACGCGCTGGTTATTCAGGCCTACATCAGCCTCTACGAAATCACTTTCAAGGAACAGTGGCTGCGCGAGGCCGAAACGCTGACGGAGTACGTGCGAGCCAACTTCTTCGACCCCGCCGAAACGCTGTTCTTCTACACCGACAGCCGCGCCGAGCCGCTCATTGCCCGCAAAAAAGAACTGTTCGACAACGTGATTCCGGCCTCCAACTCCATCATGGCGCACAACCTGCGCCGCCTGGGCCGCCACCTCGAAAAGCCTGAATACACCGACTTGGCTGTGGCTATGCTTCAGCAACTACGCCACCTCGTGGTGAAAGAGCCACAGCACCTCACCAACTGGGCCGCGCTCTACGCGGCGCTGCTGCGGCCAGGCGCTGAAATCGCCATTCAGGGCCCCGACGTCGAGGAATTCCGCGAAGAAATCAGCCGCCATTTCCTGTTCGATACCGTGCTGGCCGGCACCGAAGCCGCCTCGGAGCTGCCGCTGCTCAAGCTGCTGCCCACGCCCACCGACGGCCGCACGGCCGTGCACGTGTGCCGCAACTACGCCTGCCTGGCCCCGGTGTATACCGTTTCTGATGCGCTAGCGGCGCTGTAGCCGCCCCCTATTCCCCTGGCCGCATTCTTAAGTTGTCGCCGACAGCATGACTGCACGCCACGAAAACGGGTGCAATCTCCAGACTGCCCGCGTTGGCCGGCCTGCAGTTACGCGCTACGCGCTAAACTGTGGCCAGCCGCCGCCCGCACCGTGTTATCTTTACTATCCGTCTATAGTATCCTAAGTTTTGAGTCTGACGCTTGATTTTATTGCTCCTGTGCCGGTGCCCGCGCCCGAGCGGGTAACGCTGTTTGCCGATGTTATTCTGCCCCTGCCCTTGCCCCGGCTCTACACCTACCGGGTACCGTATGAGCTGAACGACAACGTAGTAGTGGGCGGCCGAGTAATTGTGCAGTTTGGGGCCAAAAAGACGCTCAGCTGCATCGTAGCCGCCGTGCACGAAACCGCGCCCAAAGAATATCAGGCCAAATACATTCTGGAATTCATCGACGACGCGCCCGTCGTCACACAGCCGCAGCTCAAGCTGTTTCGCTGGATGGCCGACTATTACCTCTGCACCATTGGCGAGGTCATCAACGCGGCGCTGCCCTCGGCGCTGAAGCTCAGCTCGGAGTCGCGCATTCAGCTGCACCCCGGCTTTTCGCGGGAGGACAATGAGTATCCGCTTTCTACCCAGGAAGAGCTGATTGTGGCCGCGCTGGGCACCGTGGAAGAAGGCAAGGCCCTGACGTTTACCGAAGTGGGCGACCTGCTGGGCGTTACGTCCTTCCACAAGGTCATCAAGTCGCTGATGCACAAGGACGTGATTTTCCTGTTCGAGCACACGGCCGACAAGTACGCGCCCAAGGTGGTAAAGAAGGTGCGGCTGGCGCATCATTACATCTCGGAAGCCTCGCTGGAGCGGCTGTTTGAGCAACTCACCAGCAAGCCCAAGCAGCTCGACGTGCTAATGAAGTACATGCAGCGCGTGCCCGTGTACCAGAACGAGCACGCCAACCAAGCCGGCTTGGAAAAGGCCTACCTGAGCAGCAGCCCGCACCTCTCGGCCTCGGCCGTGAACACGCTCATCAAGAACGGCGTGTTGGAGCAGTTTGACCAGATTGTGAGTCGCTTCCCGCTCGAAAACGAGGGCGTGATTCAAATGAACTTCACGCTGACGGAGGCCCAGACGGCCGCCCGCGACGAAATCATGGCCCACTTTGCCGAGCGCGAAATCGTGCTGCTACACGGCGTGACGGGCGCGGGCAAAACCGAGATTTACATCGACCTCATCCGCAAAGCCATGGACAGTGGCGGGCAGGTGCTCTACCTGCTGCCCGAAATTGCCCTCACCGCCCAGATTGTGACGCGCCTGATGCGCGTGTTCGGCTCGCGGCTGGGCGTGTATCACTCTAAATTCTCCGATAACGAGCGGGTGGAAGTGTGGAATGGCGTGCTCTCGGGCCGCTTCCAGGTAGTGGTGGGCGTGCGCTCGGCGGTGTTTTTGCCCTTCGACAACCTCTCGCTCATCATTGTGGACGAGGAGCACGAATCGAGCTACAAGCAGTACGACCCCGCCCCGCGCTACAACGCCCGCGAAGTGGCCCTGATGATGGCCAATTTCCAGGGCGCGAAAACGCTGCTGGGCTCGGCCACGCCGGCCGTCGAAACCTATTATCAGGCCAAACAGGGACGCTACGGCCTGGTTTCGCTCACCAAACGCTTCGGCGAAGCGGGCATGCCGGAAATTGAGCTGTTGGACACGCGTAAGGCCCGCGAGCAGAAAACCATGCACAACCACTTCACCGCCGACCTACTGGGCGAAGTGGAGCGCACCCTGGGCCGCCAGGAACAGGTGATTCTGTTCCAGAACCGGCGCGGCTACGCGCCCGTGGTGGCCTGCCAGGACTGCGGCTGGATTCCCAAATGCACCAACTGCGCCGTGAGCCTCAGCTACCACAAGCACAGCCACGAGCTACGCTGCCACTACTGCGGCTACCACGACAGCATGGTGACCAAATGCCCCGCATGCGGCTCACGTGCCGTGAAAACCCAAGGCTTCGGCACCGAGAAGATTGAGGACGACCTCAAAATCATGCTCCCGCAGGCCAACATCCAGCGGATGGACTTGGATACAACCCGCGCCAAAAACTCCTACCAGCAAATCATCGCCGACTTCGAGAAGCAGGCCACCAACGTGCTGGTGGGCACCCAGATGGTAACCAAAGGCCTCGATTTTGCCAACGTGAGCCTCGTGGGCATCATCAATGCCGACAGCATCATTCACTACCCCGACTTCCGGGCCCACGAGCGGGCTTACCAGATGTTTGTGCAGGTGAGCGGCCGGGCCGGGCGCAAGGGCAAGAAGGGCAAGGTCATCATTCAAACGGCCGACCCCACGCAGGTGATTTTCGACAAGGTCATCCGCAACGACTACATCGAGTTCTACAACTACGAAATCGTGCAGCGCCACGAGCACGGCTACCCGCCCTTCATGCGCGTCGTCAAAATGACGGTGAAGCACATCGACCAGGAAGTGGGGCAGGCCGCGGCCATTCTACTCACACAGGAGCTGGTGGCGCGGCTGGGCCAGGCCGCCGTGCTAGGCCCCGAAGCGCCCTACATCTTCCGCATTCGCAATTTCTTCCTACAGGAAATCACCATCAAGCTCGACCGCGCCCATACCGTGCTCAAGCACGCCAAGCAGCAGATTCTGGAGGCAATGGACGTAGTGAAGGACCAGAAGGAATTCCGCCAGGCCCGCCTCGTGGCCGATGTGGACCCGATGTAAATCACGGATTACACGGTTTTGGACGTTGTAAGCGACGCTCACAGGCACGAAAAAGCCCCTTCTGCTAGCGCAGATGGGGCTTTTTGCTTGTACCGAAATACGAGTTGCTTATACCTGGTCGAGCAGCCAGAGCACGATGAACACCAGACCGATGATGGCCACGATGGAGCCAATCAGGCCGTTGATGAGGCCGAGCAGCAGGCCCACCAGCAGCAGGATGAGGCCAATGCGCAGGTTGCCATTGATGCTGCCTTTGGCCGTGGAGGCGGTGTTGTCGTGCTGGCGCACCGAGCCCGACTTCTGCATCAGCTTGTCCATTTTGCGCGTCACCTTGTTTAGCGCAATGCGCTGCACCAGGCTGGGCTTGGTGGCAGGCGCGGCGGCTACCGTGTTCGTGGCAGCCTGGGCCGCAATTTCCCGGGAGGCAATTTCGCGGGCGGCAACGACCTTTTGGGCCGGCTGGGGCTTAGCGGCAGCAGGGGCAGTGGTGGCCGACGCAGCTACCGTTTCCGCTACGGGTGCAGCAGCTTCAGTCGGTTCGGCCGGGGCGGGCGTGGCAACGGCTACCGGCG
>NZ_BAAGZM010000177.1:0-10709 GCF_054778495.1 Hymenobacter agri | reverse complement strand
GGGCGGGCCGCCCGCGGGCAGCTCGCCCAGCGCCGCCGGCCAGCTGGTCGTAACGGAAGCCGCAACCTGGGATTTGGGGGCCGCGCATCCTGCCTACGCTACGTCGAAGTACCTGGGGGAGCTGGAAGTGTGGCGTGGCGTAGCGGAGGGCCTCGATGCGGTGATAGTGAATCCATCGGTGGTGCTGGGGCCGGGCGACTGGAGCCGCAGCAGCACGCGCCTGTTGCGCTACGCGCACCAGCAGCACCGTTTCTACACGCGGGGGCTGCTCAACTTTGTGGATGTGCGCGACGTGGTGGCCCACATGTTGGCGTTGGCATTTGAGCACCCCGAATTGCGGGGTGAGCGGTATATACTAAGTGCCGAAGCGGTACCGCTGGGTACTTTTCTAACGGCCGCAGCCGCGGCAATGCAGCGGCGGGCGCCGTCGGTGGCCGTGCCCGACTGGGCCGCCGAGATTATCTGGCGGCTCGAGCATGCCCGGGCCGTGCTCACGGGGGGGCGGCCGCTTATCACGCGCGATACTGCGCGGGCCGGTCGTCGGCCGGTGGTGTATAGCCACGCCAAAGTGCAAAGTGCTACCGGATTGGGATTCCGGACGTTAGCCGAAACAGTGACGTGGTGCGCGGCCGGGCTGGCCGAAAACGTTACCGCCATTCCTTCAATCCCCCTTGCTTAACTGAAACCAGATTGCACGGTTTTAGCCAATAATTGTTATCATTGATAGGAAAGAGGAGCCAGCTCGCCGGCATACCCGGCAGTGAGTAGCCAAGCCTGAGGAGCTGGCTCCGATTTATCCTCTTAACCGCGGAATTATGCGCATGAACGAACATTTTGAGAACCCCCGCGCCGTGCTGGACACCGTACGCCGCTTCGAGCGCATGCTGGCCGAGCAGGAGGCCGTATTCTTCGACCTCGAGGATTTTGAGAACATTATCGACCATTATGTAACCGGTGCCGAGTTCGATAAGGCCCTGCAGGCCTGCGAGGCCGCGCTGGGCCAGTATCCCTTCTCGACCGAGCTGCTGATTGACCGCGCGCAGGTGATGGCCATGCGCGGCGACTACACCGAGGCCGAGCGGCAGATTGACGCCGTGGCGGCCCTCGACCCCACTAATGCCGACGTAGCCGTGACGCGTGGCATCATCAGCACGCAGCGGGGCGAATTTGCCGAAGCCGTGGCCTTTTTCCGGGCCGGGCTGGACAAGGAACCCGAGCGCGAGGACATCCACTTCAACCTGGGCCTGGCGTTCCAGAGCTGGCAGAAGTATAAGAGTGCCGCCAAGCATTACAAGCAGAGCCTGCGCCTGAACCCCGATAATGAAACCGGCGTGCAGGAGCTGCTGCACTGCCTCGATGTGACGGGCCGGCTGGAGGAGCACGAAGAATTCTTCAAGCGCTTCACCGACGACGACCCGTACTCGGCCACGGCCTGGTACAACCTGGGCCAGTACTGGTATCGCCGCGAAGATTTCCCCAAAGCCGTGGAGGCCTTCGATTTTGCCGTGACCATTCAGGCCAACTTCTACGACGCGCACCACTGGCTGGCCGATGCCTACGTGTGCCAGCAGGAGTACCGCAAGGCCATCCCGGAATTCGAGCAGGCGTACCCCGCCGGCGAGCCCACCGACGAAGCCCTGTGCAACATCGGCGAGTGTTATGAGAAGCTGCGCGAATGGGAGCCCGCCCGCAAGTACTACCGCCAAGCCCTGGAGCTGAACCCGGCTATGGATGAGGCGTGGTTTGGCCAGGGGGTGCTGCTACAGGAGCAGGGCCGCTGGTTCGAAGCCATTCATTTCTTCCGCAAAGCCACCGAGCTCTACGACCAGAGCGGCGAGTACTGGTCGGCGCTGGGCGCGGCCGAAAACCAGGTGGGCAACGTGGTGAGCGCGCTCGAAGCCTACGAAAAAGCCACCGAAGTAGCCCCCGAAGATGCGCAGGGCTGGGTGAGCTGGAGTGCCATCCTCTACGACCAGGGCCACTACACCGAAGCCGCCGACCTGGTGCGCCACGCCGTGGAACTGCACCCACACGAGGCCCACTTCCACTACATGCTGTGTGCCTACCTGCTGGCCGACGGCCGTATGAAGGAAGCCTACGGGGCGCTCGAAACGGCCCTCACGCTCAACTACGAGCAACACGAGCTGCTGTTCGACTATTTTCCGCAGCTGCGCGAGCAGCCGGGCCTGAAGCGCCTGATTGAGCAGTTTCGCAAATAGCGAAAGCCCGGGCACGAGCTAAGGCAAGCAGCCACAATACGCTACGCACTACTTTTGCAACCGCCTGCGTTCGCGCAGGCGGTTTTTTTGTGGCTGCCGGCGGCCTGCGCCCCGGCCCGGCCACAGGCTCACATTCGCATACATTATTACCTCAACTCAATGAATTACGACCTCTCCCAACTTCCCGAGCGCACGGCCAAGCCCCGCGAGCAGGGCTTCACTATGGTAATGGACAAGGGCCTGAGCCTGCGCGAAGTAGAAGACTTTCTGGAAGTGGGCGGTGCCTACACCGACATTGTGAAGCTGGGCTGGGCCACTTCCTACGTGGTGCCCAACCTCAAGCGCAAGCTCGAAATCTATAAGGAGGCCGGTATTCCGGTGTATTTCGGCGGCACGCTGTTCGAAGCCTTCATCATCCGCAACCAGTTCGACGACTACCGCCGCCTGCTCGACCAGTACGGCATGGAGTACGCCGAGGTGTCGGACGGCAGCATCGACCTCGACCACGACCGTAAGTGCGAGTACATTCGCGAGCTGAGCCAGAGCGTGCAGGTGCTGAGCGAGGTGGGCTCGAAGGATGCGGAAAAAATTATTCCGCCCTACAAATGGATTTCGCAGATGGAAACCGAGCTGGCCGCCGGCGCCATTAAGGTAATCGGCGAGGCCCGCGAGGGTGGCAACGTGGGCCTGTTCCGCAGCACCGGCGAGGTGCGCTCGGGCCTGGTGGAGGAAATTCTGACCAAGATTCCGTTTGAGAAGATTCTGTGGGAAGCGCCGCAGAAGGCGCAGCAGGTGTGGTTCATCAAGCTGCTCGGCGCCAACGTGAACCTGGGCAACATTGCCCCCAACGAAGTAGTGAGCCTCGAAACCATCCGGCTGGGCCTGCGCGGCGACACGTTCTCGCACTTCCTCGACATGGATGCCGTGGACCCCATGTTCCGGCCCGCGGCCAAAACCGGCAAGCCCGGTACTTCTATGCCGCGCGGCTAGCACCACGCGCCGGGAAATGCCCCCGCCGCGCCGGACGACAAACAAAAAGCCGGCTTCCTCGCGGAAGCCGGCTTTTTGTGGGCTGTAAGTGCAGCGTCGCTTATTGCTTCGTCACTTTCAGCGTCTTCTTGCTCATGCTCTCAATCGGCAGGTCGTTGCTACCGGCGTTCACGTTCAGCTCGCGCTGCGCTACCTGGCGGCCGGTCATGTCGAGGATGCGCACCAGGGCCTTGCCGCTCACCGAAGAGTTCAGGTTCAGGTACAGCATTTCGCTGCCGAGGGGGTTGGGGTAGGCTGCGATGGTGGTGGTGCCTTCAGTGGCTTTGCCTTCGAAGGTTACTACGCGCGGAGCGAAGAACGTCGACTTGCCATCGAGGTCAACCTGGGCGAGGCGGTAGTAGCGGGCACCGGCTTTGTTCTTCTCCGTGTCGGTGAAGGTGTAAGCTTTAGGAGCCGTGCTGTTCGGAGCCTCGCTGGCTACGAAGCCCAGGGTACGGTAGGTTTTTCCATCGGTCGACACCTGCACGTTGAAGCCTTTGTTGTTCTGCTCGCTGGCGGTCTGCCAGGTCACCAGTGCATCGGTACCGATGCGCTTGGCATCGAAGCCCGTGAGCGAAACCGGCAGGGGATTGTCGCGGTCGCCCAGCGTGAAGGTAGCGAACGTGCGCACACCAGTCTTGGTCAGGATGTTGTTCGTTTGGTCGAGGGCGTCACGACCGAGATAGCCGAACTGGTTGCCGCCGCTGGTCGACACGAACAGCGCCAGGTTAGGCTCGGGCACCGTGCCCGTGCCCTGCGGGCCCAGGTTGTTGAGTTCGGTATCGAGGTAGCGGAAGGTCATGGTAGCTACCAGCGGTTGCGTGGTGGAGGGGCGCACACCGAAGATGCGACGGATGCCGTAGCGCGAAGTGCCACCGCTGGGGCCTACCAGCGGCGTGTAGCTTTCGGCGGTGTTACGCGTCACAAGGACGTCGCCGGGGTTGTTGACGCCGGTGAAGAGCAGCGTGCAGCCCATATTGCCGAAGGTGCGGGGGTCGGGGTTACCGTTTGCATCCACTTCATTTGCCTGCACGTTGTTGCGGGTCGTTACCACGTAGCCACGCAGGTAGCCGGAGTCGGTTTCGCCGAACAGCTGGGCACCATTCGGAGCAGCTACTGAGCGGTCCGACAGCGTCACGAAGTTGTCGGTCGGCTTCGAGATGTCGGTCGTGAACAGGCCGCTGCCGGCCAGGAAGGTCATCGAAGTCGATACGGTCATCAGGCCTTGCAGGGCCTTCGTACCAGCCCCCGAGAGTTCAATCTCGGTGAAGGTGCCACCGGTGATGGCCTGGTTGCCGCTGCCGGCAAACTCGATTACCGAACCGTCGAACTGGCGGTAGCTGCTGTACAGGTTGCTGAAGCTACCCATTACGCGCCAACGGCCTTTCTGCAGGCGGCAGAGCGAGCGTTGCGCCTGCGAGCTACCCTGCAAGTCAACGTCACGCGACAGCGCCGGACCTTTGTTCGTGTTATCGATAAAAGTAGAACCGTAGTAGTAGGTAGCGTTGGCGTAGATGTTGGGGTAAGGCTTGGTATTACCCACACCGAAGTCCGGAATGACAACGTTCATGTCGGCAGTAGGCACGACGTTGAGGTCCCAGTTGCTGGCCGTAAACCAGTCGTCGCTAACGCCGCCGGTCCAGGTATCAATCAGAATCGGTACACCCGTGGTGGTAAACGAAGCGCGGTAGCCATTGCCGCCATTGTCGTCGCGCACGGTGAAGGTGCTACCATCAGCACGCAGCACTACGGCTTCGTAGGTAATGGCAACGGTATAGGTACCGGTGCCGCTGTTGGCCAAACCTGCAATCAGGTTGCGCAGGGCGGTGCTGTTGGCAAACGTCCGCTTGGTGCCACCAGAAGCGGCAGTACCCGTACCGGACTGCACCAAGGCAATGTTCGATTGCGGGAAGGCAACGCCCGGCTGGCCATTCTGGGCCGGCTTCACAATGAGGTACAGCAAGCGGGCGCTTTGCACTGCATCGCCACCGCTTTCAAAAGTGTTTACCGTACCGCCGTTCAGGATGAGCTTGCCGGTGTTGATGTCGTACGAGCCCAGGTTCTGATTATTGAAAGAAGAAGCAGTGTAGGTCGTGTTAGGAGTAGTAGCGCCGGTCGTATTGATAAGAACTGTGCTTTCCATGTTATTCGGAAGGCCAATGCTGGTGGGATTAGGACGGGTGCCAGTTACATCGTAAATAGCATTGTAGCCAAAGCCGCCGTTATCGTTCCGAACAGTGCCGGAGAATGCACCAGTGGTACCATTGCGGAATTGCACGCGGAAGGACACTGAAATAGTGTAGCCCGTGGCGGCTGCTGGTACCGGATTTACCAAGTTGATGTTGGCGTTAGCCAACGAGAAGGTGCGGTTGCCGGAAGCCGCGCCCGTAGAAGGCAACGAGATAGAACCACCTGTAACCGGGTTGCCATTAGGGTCAAATATTGTGTAGTCAATAAATGCTGAGCCAATGTTGCTGGTGCCAGATTCGGTAGCGGTAATAGCGCCGCCATTCAGCACGAGTTGAGCCGAATTGATATCATACGAGCCTAAATAAGCAGTATCAAAGCCTGCATCGGTATAAGTCGTGTTCGTAGCACCGCCATTAGTGCTGATGTAGACCGATGAAGAATTGATAACTACAGCAGCCTTAGCTACTTGGAAGCTCAGGCTCGCGAAAATGGCGAAGAGCGGGAGGAAAAAGCTGAGGAAGCGACGCTGTCGCAAAAGCTTCGGAGTAAAGTTTAACGTTTGCATGAGATGTGGGATTTACTTAAAAAGAAAACGGACGCTGAAGGGGGAAAGCGTAGTTAGGGCGCATATACGCAGGGGTTGGGAAAAAGTCGAATGGTTGGAAGAAAAAATTAAAAAGTGGTAAAACAGTGCAGATGAAGACCTTTTCGAGGACGAAAAAATCCTGTTTTGGGAATCTGCAGAAGGAGGGGGTGGGCCTAATGCACGACGCTGTAGGGCACCGTAGCCAGGGCTTTTTTCTCGGCGGGCAGCTCGACCCCCAGCAGGTCGTGCACGCTCACCCGGATTTTATTAGACAGCTGCGTGATGGGCAGGTCGTTGCTGTCGTAGCCGAACGGGTTTTCAATCTCGTTGCCAATCATCTCCAGGCCCAGCATGGCATAGGCCCCAATCATCGTGACCGGTACCATCCACCAGCCGCAGGAATCGACGAGCACCAGCGGCATCACCATGATGAACACCGTGATGTAGCACTTGATGAAAAAGCTATAGGAATACGGAATCGGCGTAGACTTGATGCGCTCGCAGGTGCCGTTCACGGTCATCATGCCCAGGTAGTGCTGCTTGAGGTTGATGAGGTGAATGGGGTCGAAAATCTGTACCTGGCGCAATTGCTCCACGCTTTCCATGAGCACGGCAATGATGGTGGAGCACACGCTTTCGGCCTTTTGCAGCCGGTCGATGATGTCGGGGGTGGCTTCCATCTTGTCGAAGCGCACGCGGTTGCGCAGGCTGCCTTCGAGGGCAATGGGGAAATTGGAGATAAGGGCGGCGAAGTAGCGGCGGCTCGATTTGGCATCGCGCGGCAGCAGCGCGTTCATTTCCATAGCCAGGCCCCGGCAGTGCGACACCAGCTGGCCCCACACGCCGCGGCCTTCATAGTAGCGGTCGTAGGCCGTATTGGTTCGAAATACCAGCAGCAGGCTGAGCAGAATGCCGAGAATGGACAGGTACTCACGCCCAATGCGCACATTGAGCGTATGAAAATCGAGGCTAATGACGGCAATTGCCGAGCCGTAGAGGCCCACCAATGCCACGCGCTTCAGCAGCAAGCGAATAACTGCGGAGGTGTGAAAGTGCCACAGGGCCCGCCACCAGTCTCCGCCCTGATAGACAATCATTGGGCTTGTAAAAACGTACGCAAATCGATAACATGAACGAGCCGTGGCGGGGGTAGCAACCAACGGGCCCGTATACGGAAAGGGTCGAAAAAGGGGTATAGCTAGTGGCGGCCGGAAAAAATTAGAGCGGCCTTGCCGCAGCCCACGCGCCGGCTTTCGGAAAGCCGGCTATAGCAGGAGCAGGGGGTGGAATAACAACACGTTTTTCGGGGTAAATGCAATTGTAATGTGCTGCGGTACAAAGATAATGCCGGACTCACTTCTGCGGGTGCCAGGCAGGATGAAAAACCGGGTGACACCGGTATTTCGGGAGTAGCCCGTTTTCTTTGCAGCTCACTTTTCTTCCGACATGGAAATTCTCAAGCACTTCTTCGACCTGCTGCTGCACCTCGATAAAACCCTCGTGAACGTAGTGCACGACTATGGCAGCCTGACCTACCTCATCCTGTTTCTTATTGTGTTCACCGAAACCGGGGTCATCGTGTTTCCCTTTCTGCCCGGCGACTCGCTGCTGTTTGCCGCCGGCGCCCTGGCCGCCCGCCCCGAAACCGGCCTGAGCGTGTGGATACTGATGCCGCTGCTGATTGCGGCCGCCTTTGCCGGCGATAACCTGAACTATGCCGTGGGCGACTACCTGGGGCCGCGGGTATTCCGCGAAGACTTTAAGTTTCTGAACCGGAAGTACCTCGACCAGACCCAGGCCTTCTATGCCCGGCACGGCGGCAAAACCATCATCATGGCGCGCTTCGTGCCCATTGTGCGCACCTTCGCGCCGTTTGTGGCCGGCATCGGTACCATGACGTACCGCTACTTTGCCTCGTACAGCATTGTGGGCGCGGTGCTGTGGGTGGTGCTGCTGAGCATGGCGGGCTACCTGTTTGGCAACATCGAGGTAGTGAAGAAAAACTTCGAACTGGTGATTCTGGGCATTATTGCGCTGTCGGTGCTGCCGCCGCTGGTTTCCTTCCTCAAGGATAAGCTCGGCAACAAGGCCGCGGCCTAGCCGGTTGGCCCACCACGGAACGGGGCTGTTGGAAATGTAGTCCCGCGTGTTTTATTCTCATTCCGCTCCTATGCGCCAGTTCGGACTCATCGGCCGCACCCTGCAGCACTCGTTTTCGCAGACCTACTTCACCCAGAAGTTTTACTCGCAGGGCCTGGCCAACGACCACCGCTACGACCTGTTCGAGCTGACCGACATTCACGAGCTGCCGGAGTTGCTGCGCGCCAACCCGGAGCTGGCGGGCCTGAATGTGACCGTGCCCTACAAGGAAGTGGTGGTGCCTTACCTCGACGAGCTGGCCTCATCGGCGGCCCGGGTGGGGGCGGTGAACGTGATTGAGTTTTGCCCCGACGGCCGCCTGCGCGGGCACAACACCGACGTGGTGGGGTTCCGCGAGTCGCTCCGGCATTTTTTTCCGGCCACTGCCGACAGCCGGGCGCTGGTGCTGGGCGCGGGAGGCGCGGCCAAAGCCGTGGTGGTAGCGCTGAATGACCTGGGCATTGCCCACTGGAGCGTAACGCGCAACCCGCTGGGCCACGGCCTCACCTACGACGAGCTGACGCCCGCGCTGCTGGCCGCGCACCCGCTCATCATCAACGCCACGCCGTTGGGCACCTATCCGCGGGTGGACGAGTGCCCGCGCCTGCCCTACGCGGCGCTGGGCCCCCAGCACTATCTCTACGACCTTGTGTATAATCCCAGCGAAACCCTGTTTCTGGCCAAGGGCCGCGAGGCCGGCGCGCACACCAAAAACGGTTTTGAGATGCTGGAGCGGCAGGCCGAGGCGGCCTGGGACATCTGGAACGGGCGATAAGTGGGGAGGATAGGTAAACCGTCATGCTGAGCTTGTCGAAGCATCTCTACCGCACAACGCAACTAATTACTGCTGCGGTAGAGATGCTTCGACAAGCTCAGCATGACGTTCTTTTTTATTTAGACGCAGCCCGGCCGGTTACTCCACGCGGGGGGCAGTTTGGCGGGCGCCTCCTTGCAGCAGGTAGAGCTGCGCCACTTCGCCTTTCGCATTCTGGCCGAACTCGACTTGCGCCGGTACGCCGCGCAACGTGAACAGCACTGGCGACACGGCATCGGTTTCGAATTCGGACTGGCCGGTGGCCTGTACAAACAGGCGGCTGTTACGCTGTCGCACCGTGATACGGAAGCCAGGGTTCAGCTCATACACGCCCACGTAGGAATTGAGCGTGGCGGCGGGCACGGCAACGGCCGTCGCGCCAGGGGCTGCCGCCACTACCGGCGGCGTGGCCGGCTGGTGGTTAAGGAGGCGGAGCAAGCCGCGGCGCAGGTCGGCCAGGGCGCGGGTGTTGCTGTTATTATCGAGCAGCACAATGCACTGCCGGCGCTGCGGCACCCGCACCAGGTAGGAAGCAAAGCCGTTCACGGCCCCGTTGTGCTGCTGGATGAGCACGGTATCGGGGTCGGTGCCGATGCGGGCCCGCGAAACGGTCCAGCCGTAGGCGTAATTCTCTTTCACCGGGGTGAAGAGCAGGCGCTGGCTGGCGGCCGACAGCACTTTATTGTCCGTCAGGGCCTGGCTCCAGCGATAGAGGTCGGGGGCGGTGGAGGTGATGGCGCCCGCGGCGTAGGGCACGCTCATATCAATGGGCGGGGCGGGCACGAGGCCGCTGGACGTGGCCTGGTAGCCGAGGGCGCGGCGCGCATCGGCGGGCTCGGTGGGGGCGTAGGCGGTGGCTTGCAATTTGGCGGGCCGAGCAAGCAGCTTGTCGAATGCCTGGGCGTAGGGCATGCCCGCCGCTTTTTCGATGATGGCCCCGAGCAGGATGTAGTTGGAGTTGCTGTACCGGAACTGGCTGCCGGGCGCGAAATCGAGCGGCTGGCTGGCGAAGAGAGCCACGAGCTGCGCGGGCGATTGCGGAGTGGTGGCGGTGGAAGCGATGCCGGGCAGGGCCAGGTATTCGGGCAGGCCGGCAGTGTGGCTGAGCAGCTGGTGAAGCGTGATGGCGCAGCCGGCGGCCGAGGGGTAGTCGGGCAGGTAGTCGCCCACGCGGCCGTCGAGTTTCAGCTGGCCTTGCTCGACCAGTTTGAGTACGAGCGCAGCGGTGAACTGCTTGGTGAGCGAGCCGATGCGGAATCTGGTATCGGGCGTGTTGGGCGCGCCGGTGGCGCGGTTGGCCAGGCCGTAGCCCTTTTGCAGCACCACGCCGCTGTGGTCGGCCACCAGTACGCTGCCGCTGAACAAGCCGGCCTGCTCATATTGCTTCACGTAGGCATCGAGCTGCTGGGCCAGCGGCACGGCGGCATTGGCCGCGACCACCGGCGCAGCCGAGGCGGCCGCGTGGGTTTGGGCATCGACGGAGGCGGTGCCTGCAAACAGGCCCAGCAGGGCCAGGCAGCAGGCAGGGGCGGAGGGCAGCAGGAGTTTCATGGCGGCAAGCAGAAAAGGTGAGAAAAGCAGTGGCGGGCTCATAGGGTCAGAAGCCGAAGCAAACCTAGCCGGGTAAATGCCACCTTTTTCAAGTATTCAACCAACCCCGGCCTGGCCGGTGGCAACGCCCCGTTTCGGCTGACCAACGCCCCGCGGCCGCCGGCCAAACCTGCGCGCTGCC
>NZ_BAAGZM010000176.1:0-7394 GCF_054778495.1 Hymenobacter agri | reverse complement strand
CAGGCTGCCGGGCGCGTGCGGCGCGCAGAAATAGAGCGAGGCCTTATCAGCCAGTGGGTCGGGCTGCACCTCGGCGGCGCGCTGCAGCACCAGGAAACGGGTGTAGTTGTGCGGGTCGTCGTGGATGGCGGGGGCCAGAATCTGCAGGCCGAACTGCTCGGCAGCTTGGGCGCCGGCTACCACGGCTATGCCGGGGGTGCGCTCCTCGGCCAGCAGTTGGGCGCTGTGGCCGGTGTCGTCGGTTTCGACCAGCTTCCAGTGCGGGTGGCGGTCGAGGAACTCGCCGCACTGGCGCAGGGCCATGGGGTGCGAGTGCACGGCGCGCACGTCGGCCCGCGTGGTGCCGGGCAGCGCCAGCAAGTGCTGATGAATCGGCAGGTACACCTCGCCGGTCACGCGCACGGCGTGGCGCTCGAGCAGCAGGTAGTTAGGCAGGATGCTGCCGGCCAGCGAGTTTTCCATGGCCATCAGGCCGGCCTCGACGGTGCCCTGCACCACGTGCGCCACCACCGTGCCAAACGTAGCACAGGGCAGCAGAGCCGGCTGTGCACCAAAGAAGCGACGGGCCACCACTTCGTGGAAACTACCTTGGAAACCCTGGATGGAAACGGTTTTTGGTGCTTGGTGCATGGTCGTCGGTGCGTGGCAATCAGTTGACTGAGGGAATCGTGAGGTGCTGCTGGTTTGTATTAGCCGCTGATGGCTTCTTGCTGAATCAGGCAATAAAAAAGGGCCTCCGCTGTGCGGGGGCCCTGAGTTGTTGGGGAGCGTGTGGTGGTTAACACGGGCAACACAGGGCCAGCTTCTTCGGGTAGAAGAAGTAATAGCAATAGGTAAAAAAGTAGCGAAACAGAGAAAGCATCTGGAAAGAAACGGACATTAAAAAAGCGCCTCCCGAAGAACGAGCGGCGCTGAGAAGTCTGTGAGGATTAGCTACAAACGGCGGCTCGTTCTACGCGGTGGCGTAGAAGTAATAGTAGCCAAAAAAGTAGCGCGTCTGGAGCATAGGGTGGTTGGTTTGCGGCTGCAAGGTAAGGCCGGATTTTTAAAAAGCAAATTTCAGGCGCCCGAATGGCCACGCTGTAAGAGTGTCATGCAGAGCGCCTTTTTCCTTCTTTTCCAAGCTAGCCATAACCCAAACGCTCCGAAGCCGGTTAATCCAGCTTCCCCCTTCTCTTGCAATTCTCATGGCTAAGCTATTCGAACCGCTCACTCTGCGCGGCATTACTCTCAAAAACCGCATTGTGGTATCGCCCATGTGCCAATACAGCGCCGTGGATGGCTTTGCCAACGACTGGCACCTCGTGCACCTGGGCAGCCGGGCGGTGGGTGGCGCGGGCCTCATCATTCAGGAAGCCACGGCCGTGTCGTTCGAAGGCCGCATCAGCCCCGAAGACCTGGGCATCTGGAAAGATGAACAGCTGCCCATGTTGCGCCGCATCAACGAGTTTATTGTAGCCCAAGGCTGCGTGCCAGGCATTCAGCTGGCGCACGCGGGCCGCAAAGCCAGCACCTACCGCCCCTGGAGCGGCTCGGGCGCCGTGCCGCTGAACGCCGGCGGCTGGCCGGTAGTGGGCCCCACCGACGCGGCTTTTTCCGACGACTACCCCCAGCCCGAAGCCTTAGATGCCACCGGCATTCAGAAGGTTATTGCGGACTTTCGGGATGCTACCGGCCGAGCACTGGCCGCGGGCTACCAGGTGGTGGAGCTGCACGCCGCACACGGCTACCTGCTGCACCAGTTTCTGTCGCCGCTCAGCAACCAGCGCACCGACGAATACGGCGGCTCCTTCGAAAACCGCGTGCGCCTGCTACTCGAAGTAGTAACCGCCACCCGCGAGATGTGGCCCGACGAACTGCCGCTCATCGTGCGCATCTCGGCCACCGACTGGACCGAGGGCGGCTGGACGGCCGACGAGTCGGTGCAGCTGGCGGCGCTGCTCAAAACCCGCGGCGTCGATTTGATTGACGTGTCGACAGGCGGCAACGTGCCCAAAGCGTCCATTCCCGTTGGCCCCGGCTACCAGGTGCCATTTGCCGAGCGCATCAAGGCCGAAGCCGACATCATGACCGGCGCGGTAGGCCTCATCACCACTCCGGCCGAGGCTGAAGCCATTCTGGCCAACGACCAAGCCGACCTCGTGCTGCTGGCTCGTGAGATGCTGCGCGAGCCTTACTTCCCGCTGGTAGCGGCCCAGGAACTGGGCGTGGATGTGGAATGGCCGGCACAATACGAGCGCGCCAAACCGCGCGTCTCTACCGGAGCCGGCTCGCGGTAGAGACGCGCGGTTTGCGTCTCGTCGTTGAACGGTAACGTGCGGACGGAGCGGCCCTAATCGTTCAACGGCGAGACGCAAAATGTTGCGTCTCTACTCGTCCAGATGCCGGACCCATTTAGCCGTCACCAGCAGCTGGCCCAGGTGGCGGGTGGTGTGCTCGGCGGCGTGCACCAGCAGGCCGATGACGGTGGATGGCACCTGCGCCCGGCCCACGCCGCGCAGCTCGGTGAGAATGTCGAAATCGGTATTGCGGAGCTGGGTTAAAGCACGGTCTACTTGATGCTCAAAGCGTTGCTGTAGCTGCGCCAGCGTTGCTGCATCGGTGAGTAGTGGCTCGGCTTCGTCGCCTAGCTCGGCTTGCTGGGCGGGCGTGAGGGCTTCGCCGCGGGCGTAGGTGAAGGTGCGGTCGAGCACTCCGGCCAGGTGCTGCAAGTGGAAGCCGACGGAGGCCACGTCGGCCGGCCGCTCGTTGAGCAGGGCGGGCGGAAAATCGGCCAGCGCAGCAGTCAGTTCTTCGCGGGCTTGCAGCAGGGCGTGGGCTACGGGTTGCAGCAAGGGCGGCACGCCCGGCACGGGGCCGCGGAGCCAGACTTCAAGGGAAATAGCCATCAATGGAGCGTAAGGGAATGAAATAAAAGGACAGCTGGTTAACTGCGGCGGCCGGCGGCGTGCATTTCGACCTCGCGGCGGCCGTACTTTTGTGATTATGTCAGATATTAACGATGCGCTGCGCGCGGCGGCCGACCAGTTCGGCACCCCCCTTTACGTGTATAATTCGGCCTCGATTACGCGGCAGTACGATAAATTAAAATCGGCGTTTTCGGGCCATCCCACGCGGTTTTTCTACGCCTGCAAAGCGTTGAGCAACGTGGCCATTCTACGCCACATCCTGAGCCTGGGCGCGGGCCTCGATTGCGTGAGCATCAACGAAGTAAAGCTGGGCCTGCACGCCGGCTTCCGCCCCGAGAACATCCTGTTCACGCCCAACAGCGTGACGTTTGCCGAATTGGTGGAGGCCAAGGAGCTCGGCGTAAACCTGAACATCGACAATATTTCGCTGCTGGAGCGGTTCGGGGCCACGTTTGGCGGCTCGTACCCGGTGTGCGTGCGCCTGAACCCGCACATTGAGGCGGGCGGCAACTACAAAATCCAGACCGGCCACATCGATTCCAAATTCGGCATCAGCATTCACCAGATGCGTCACCTCGAGCGCGTGGTGAAGGGCACCGGCCTGCACGTGCGCGGCCTGCACATGCACACGGGTTCCGAAATCAAGGACGTAGGCGTATTCCTGCGCTCGCTCGAAATTCTGTTCGACGCCGCCGGCCGCTTCCCCGACCTCGATTTTCTCGACCTGGGCTCGGGCTTCAAGGTGCCCTACAAGCCCGGCGACCCCGAAACCGACGTGGCTTCGCTGGGCCAGCAGGTGGCGGCGGCCTTCAAAACCTTCGAAAAAGAGTACGGCCGGCCGCTGGAGTGCTGGTTCGAGCCGGGCAAATACTTGGTGAGCGAAAGCGGCTACCTGCTGGTGAACGTGGCCGTGGTGAAGCAAACCACCGCCACGGTGTTTGCGGGCGTGAACTCGGGCTTCAACCACCTCATTCGGCCCATGTTCTACGACAGCTACCACCACATCAGCAACCTCAGCAACCCCAAAGGTTCGGAGCGCCTGTACACGGTGGTGGGCAACATTTGCGAAACCGACACCTTTGCCTGGGACCGCCTGCTGCCCGAAATCCACGAAAACGACCTGCTGGTGTTTCACAACGCCGGGGCCTACGGCTTCGAGATGAGTAGCAGCTTCAACTCGCGCACCCGGCCAGCCGAGGTGATGCTGAACGAAGCGGGCGGGCTGCGCCTCATCCGCCATCGCCAGACATTCGAAGACCTGCTGGCCGGGCAGATTGATGTGCCGGCCCCCGCGGCTGCGCAGCCGGCGTAAGGGCGGTTACTCCGCACTCAACTCTCATAAAACAGAAGCCCTTGAAAGCAACTTTCAGGGGCTTCTGTTTTATGAATCAGGCAGCGAAACTAAACGGGCCTACTCGTGCGGCTGCTGCAGCCAGGCCACGGCTTCGGCTTCGGTTTCGAAGGTGCGGTAGGTGTGCGGCAGTTCGCGCACGCCCAGCACGAGCTGCGTCATGGCTAACCGGGCAAATACGTTGTGTGCCACCAGAATAGCTCCGCGGCGGTAGCCGTGTTCGTGCACGGCGTTGGGCAGCCATTCGCCGGTCATCCAAGCCTGCTCGGCGGGGCTGAAAGGGGCCATTTCGCGCTGGTCGACGAGCATGCCCGACCAATGTCGGCGGCTCAGGGCTTGAGCCGCGTGCATGAGCAAGGCCCGGAACTGCACCATGTCGCGTGCACCCGGCTTATACTGAAGACGTAAAAACTGCTCAGGCTCTTCCCAGATGCGGCCGACACTGTTTTCGAAATAAAGGGAGCGTGCGGTAGTGGGCATCAACAAAAGCAAACGGCAGCGGACAATAACCGCCGGCCAGTCCTTCACGGGCCGGGCGCGGCGGCATTCGGCCTTAAACTCCAAACTGCCGCCGGAAGTTGGCAATGGCTGAGCTTTTTTTGCCGCCGGCCGTTTGGCCTACGCTTCCTCTTCGGCCGGGGCGGGGCCGCGAAACGCATCGAGCCGGGGCCCGGCGGGCAGCTTCACGGGCCGGTTTTCGCGGGCCGACTGGTAGATGGCTTCCATGATGCGCTGGTCTTGCAGGCCTTCCTCGCCGGGCGTGTAGGGCGGCCGGTTTTGGCGTACGCACAGGGCCATGTGGTCCATTTCGAGCGCAAACTGGTTTTTCATGGGGTCGTTGGGCGTTTCCTTCTGCTGCTTGCCGTTGGGGGCGTGAATGCGCTCGAGGTGCAGGCCGTGATACGGAAACGCGGGGTCCATTTTGAGGCTGCCGGTTTCGGCGTGCACCGTGTAGGCCTTGCTGTTGAAGGAGCCGTAGCCGGTGGTGCACTGCGAAATCACGCCACTGGGGAAGCGCAGTGTAAACGTCACGTTTTCTTCCACTTCTTTGAAGCGCGCATCGCCGGGCGTGCTGTAGAGCTGGGCCGATACCTCGATGGGTTCCTCGCCCAGCAGGTAGCGCGTGGTGTTCAGGCAGTACAGGCCGATATCGGGCAGGGCACCGCCGCCGGCCAGCGCTTTTTTGTGGCGCCATTGCTGGTCGTGAGCCTGGTTTTGGGTGTTCACCATCTGGATGAGCTTGGTCTGGCCGTAGGTTTTGGCGCGCACAGCCTGCTGCACCTGCCGGTTCAGGGGCTCATACTGAATGCGGTAGGCAATCATGAGGTGCTTGCCGGCCTTTTTGCAGGCCGCAATCATTTCCTCACACTCCTTCACCGAGTTGGCCATGGGCTTTTCGCAGAGAATGTGCTTGCCGGCCTTAGCGCCGCGAATGGTGAACTCGTGGTGCATGGAGTTAGGCAGCACGATGTAAATCACCTCTACTTCGGGGTTGTCGCGCAGCTGGTCGTAGGTCTGGTACGAGTAGCAGCTGCCGGGCCTGATGCCGTATTGCTGGGCCACTTTGGCCATTTTGTCGGCGTCGCCGCTCACCAGCGCCACCACTTCGTGGCCGGCGTCGGCAATGGCTTCGGCCAGGGTTTCGTTCAGAGTTTCGGAGCAGGCGGCGGGGGCGGTTTGCTGCACCAGGTTCCAGTGCAGCGTCACGTTGCGCTGCAGGGCGAGGGCCTCGGTGTAGTTGCGCAGGGCGGCGTAGGCGTCGGCCAGCTGGATGGCGTCGGGGCTGCGCAGGTCGAGGCTGAGCACGACTTCGCCGGGGATGACGTTGCTGGCGGCGTGGCTCAGATTCAGCTTGCCCACGGTGGCCACCAGCCCGCGCTGGTGCGTGAGGGCAAACTGCTCGGCAATGAGGATGAACTCGGCGGCGGCGCACAGAGCGTCCTGACGCATGCTCATGGGCACGGTGCCGGCGTGGCCCGCCATGCCGGTGAAGGTGAGCTCGACGCGCATCTGCCCGGCAATGGCCGTGACGAGGGCCACCGGCAGGTTGCGCTCCCACAGCACCGGCCCCTGCTCAATGTGCATCTCGAAGTAGCCCAGCCAGTCGTCGGCCGGAATGGCATCATCGGCAATCTGCGCCGCATTGGCTTCCATCATTTCGAGGGCGCGGGCCAGGGTGATGCCGCCGGCATCGGCGCGGCTCAGCCAGCCGTGGTCGAACGAGCCGGCCACCACTTTGCTGCCCAGATACGTGGTATGAAAACGCACGCCTTCCTCGTCGCTAAAGGCAATGAGCTCGACGTGAAACGGCAGCGCAGCCTGCCGCGCCTGCAGGCTTTCGAGCAAATCGAGCCCCATGAGCACGCCCAGCGGGCCGTCGAACTTGCCGGCATTCACCACCGTGTCGATGTGCGAGGCCAGCACGAAGGTTTTAGCCTGCGGGTTGGCGCTCACGAGGCGGGCGCGCAGGTTGCCGATACCGTCGAGGCGGGTGGCCAGGCCGGCGGCATCGCACCAGCGTTGCACCAGGTCGCGGCCCTGCAAAAAGGCGGGCGTGCCGAAGGTGCGCGTCACGCCGTCGGCGTCTTCGCTGATGGCGGCCAGCTCGTGAATGCGCGCCATGATGCGCGCGGCGCGGGAAGGGTAATCGGGCTGCATACCGTTAGCGGGTTAGGTCGTTGATTTTTTGTTGCGATAAAGCAGTTTGCAAGGTTGCCTGAACGAGGTAGAGACGCAATATTTTGCGTCTCGTCGTTGAACGAAATCGTTCGGACGACACCCCAACGGCGCAGACGGCGAGACGCAAAACATTGCGTCTCTACTCCTTAGCGAGTCAAAAAGCGGCCGTGGTTGAGGCGCACAAAATCGGGGCGCTGAAACACCAGCTCGCCGGCCAGAAACGTCATTTCCACCACGCCCCTCAATTCCTGCCCAAGGTACGGCGACACCTTGTGTTTGTGCTGAATCAGCTCCTCGCGCACCACGAAGGTTTGCTCGGCGTCGAGCACGAGTAAATCGGCATCGAAGCCGGGCGCAATCCGGCCCTTTTTTCCGGACTGGCCGGCCAGCTTGGCGGGGTTCTGGCACAGCCAGCGGGCCAGCTCCTTGAGGCCGGCCCCGCGCCGGCGGGCGTC
>NZ_BAAGZM010000175.1:0-7436 GCF_054778495.1 Hymenobacter agri | reverse complement strand
GGCCGCGCCCTTGCGCAGGCGGGTGCCACCGGCCAGCGTCACGCCGCTGCTGCGCGTTTCGGCCGTGAACTTGATGAGCTCGGCGCCTTCGAGGCGGCTTTGCAGCTGGGCGGGGTCCACCTTGTTGTCGCGCGCCAGCTCCACAATGCTTTTGCCTTCGGGAGTTTCATCGGTGAGCGAGCTGATGGTGGCCGCCTCCACGAACTGCGGCATGGACACGCCCGGGGCGGGCCAGAAGTGCGTAGCCTTGCGGTTGCCGATGGTGATGGTACCGGTTTTATCGAGCAAGAGCACGTCCACGTCGCCGGCCGTTTCCACGGCTTTGCCGCTTTTAGTGATGACGTTGGCGCGCAGGGCGCGGTCCATGCCGGCGATGCCGATGGCCGAGAGCAGCCCACCGATGGTAGTCGGAATCAAACACACGAACAGGGCGATGAACGAGGCCACGGCAATGGGCGTGTGCGAGTAGGCGGCGAAGGGCTGCAAGGTCACGCACACAATCACGAACACCAGCGTGAAACCGGCCAGCAGGATGGTGAGGGCAATTTCGTTGGGCGTTTTCTGCCGCGACGCGCCTTCCACAAGCGCAATCATCTTGTCGAGAAACGACTCGCCGGGCGCGGTGGTAACCTGCACTACGATGCGGTCGGAAAGCACCTTCGTGCCCCCGGTTACCGACGATTTATCGCCGCCGGCCTCCCGAATCACGGGCGCGGATTCGCCGGTGATGGCCGACTCGTCGATGGTGGCCAGCCCTTCGATAATCTCGCCGTCGGTGGGAATAATCTCGCCGGCTTCGACCACGAAAACCTGCCCCTTCTGTAGCTGGGCCGAGCTGACCTGCTGCAGCTGCCCGTTGTCGAGCCGCACGTTGGCGGGCGTATCCTGGCGGGTTTTGCGGAGCGAATCGGCCTGGGCCTTGCCGCGGGCCTCGGCGATGGCCTCGGCGAAGTTGGCGAAGAGCAGGGTGAGGAACAGCACCACGAACACCGTGCAGTTGTAGCCGAAGCTGCCCTGCGCCGCATCGGGCTTGAATAGTAGGCCGAGGGTTACGAAGAACATCACCACCGTGCCGATTTCCACGGTGAACATCACCGGGTTGCGGAACATGGTGCGCGGGTCGAGCTTGACGAAGGCCTGGCCGACGGCTTCGCGGACCAGCGCGGGTTGAAATAAGGATTGGGATTGAGTTGCCATGATGTTCACCCCACCCCCCGGCCCCCTCCCCTCCGGGGGAGGGGAAGCCGAAGTGGCGTGGTTTTGAAATTATTGGAGGCAGGAAAAAGAAGTCGTCAGGCTCCCCTCCCCCGGAGGGGAGGGGCCGGGGGGTGGGGTTAGTACAGCGTGAAATGCTCGGCCAGCGGGCCCAGGGCCAGGGCGGGGAAGAAGGCCAGGGCGGCGATAATCCAAATCACGAAGAAGACCATCACGCCGAAGGTGGCGGTATCGACGCGCAGGGTGCCGGCGCTTTCGGGGATGTACTTTTTGCGGGCCAGCAGGCCGGCAATGGCCACCGGGCCGATGATGGGCAGGTAGCGGGCCAGTATCATCACGATGCCGGTGCTGATGTTCCACCAGGGCGTGTTGTCGCCCAGCCCCTCGAAGCCCGAGCCGTTGTTGGCGGCCGAGGAGGTGAATTCGTAGAGCATCTCCGAGAAGCCGTGGTAGCCGGGGTTGGCCAGCCAGCCGGCGTACTCGGTGGGGTTGCCGGCGTAGAGGTGGGCCGACATAGCCGTACCGGTCAGAATCAGCAGCGGGTGCAGCAGCGCCACGATAATGGCGATTTTCATCTCGCGGGCCTCGATTTTCTTACCCAACAATTCCGGGGTGCGGCCCACCATCAGGCCCGAGATGAACACGGCGATGATGACGAACACGAAGAAGTTGAGGAAGCCCACCCCTACCCCACCGTAGAAGGCGTTGGTCATCATGCCCAGCAGCTCGGCCATGCCCGAAATGGGCATGTGCGAATCGTGCATGGAGTTCACCGAGCCGCAGGAAATGATGGTATTGGTGATGCCCCAGTAGGCTGAGGCTGCCGCGCCGAAGCGCACTTCCTTGCCCTCCATGGCCCCCAGGCGCTGGTCGGCGCCCATGTGCGTAATGGCAGGGTTGCCGTGCATCTCGTAGTACACCGTGGGCGCCAGCAGCATCAGGAAACCCACCGTCATCACGCCCATCACCATGTAGGAAAGGCGGGGCCGCTTCAGGTAATACCCGAAGGCAAACACCATGGCCAGCGGAATGAGCACCAGGGCGAAGTTCTCCACCGCGTTGGTCAGGTAGGTGGGGTTTTCGAGCGGGTGGGCCGAGTTGGCCCCGAAGAAACCGCCCCCGTTGGTACCCAGCTCCTTGATGGCAATCATGGCGGCGGCCGGGCCGCGGCTCACGCTGATGGAGTCGCCCTGCACCGTCACGAGGGGGGCTTTGCCGGTCCAGTTCATGGGCGTGCCCTGGAACACGAGCACCAGCGCCACCACCGTGGCAATGGGCAGCAGCACGCGGGTGATGCTCTTCACGAAGTAGTTGTAGAAGTTGCCCAGCTTTTCGGTGGTGCCTTCCTTGAGAGCGTTGAACACGACCACGCAGGCGGCCATGCCGGTAGCGGCCGTCACGAACTGCAGGAAGGTGATGGCGAACAGCTGCGAGAAGTACGTGGCCCCCGACTCGCCCGAGTAGTGCTGCAGGTTGCAGTTCACCAGGAAGGAGATGGCCGTGTTGAAGGCCTGGTCGGGCGTCATATTAGGGTTGTGGTCGGGGTTGAGCGGCAGGCTGCCCTGGAAGCAGAACACCAGCATGGCCCAGATAAACCAAGCCAGGTTGATGGTGAGCAGGGCCACCAGGTGCTGCTGCCAGGTCATGCCCCGGTTAGCGTCGATGCCGCCGGCGCGGAACAGCAGCCGCTCCAGCGGCGCCAGGAAATCGGTCCAGCTCTTGTCGCCCCGGTAAATAGTAGCCAGGTAGCGGCCCAGCGGCAGCGCCAGCAGCATGGTGCTGCCGAAGATGACGAGGATGCCGAGAAGTTCTTTGTTCATTGTTTTAACGGGGTATTCAGTACTGAGTAGTCAGTAGTCAGACCGCAGCCGGATGCCGGAACCATCCGACTACCGACTACCCGATACTGACTACCGGAAAACCTAAAATTTCTCCGGTTTCAGCAGCACGTAGCACAGGTAGGCGAACGTGGCAACGGAGAGGAAAAGCAGGGCGAGCATCATGGCGCTGGCGGGGTTAGATGTGGTCGAAAAAGTCCACCGATTTGTAGAAGAGCCAGAAGCAGCCAAGGCCGGCGGCAGACAGAATCGGGACAAGCAGCAGAGGAGCCATACTGAGGTTGAATGATTGGTTGCGCAGGCCATTGCCAAAGCCGGCCCGAACTCTCCGGCTAGCAGCCATTTTCACTCAATACATTGTCAATCAGCCATAAATTTTTTATTTCAGCTGATTCCCCATTTCCCCAAACGCAGAAAACCGGGTCATTCTGACCCGGTGCGGCGGTCAGAATAACCCGGTTTTTTTTAAGTAGTGGTAGCGGACTAGGGGCCGGCAGTTGTCGCTATTTTATCAGCTTTGCCAAAGTAGCGCCCAGCTCAGCACCGCGCAGGTTGGTGGCCACGATTTTGCCATCGGGGCCCACTAAGTAGTTCTGCGGAATGGACCGCACGCCGTAGCGCTGGGCGACGGCATTTTCCCAGCCCTTCAGGTCCGATACCTGCGTCCAGGCCAGCTGGTCGTCCTTGATGGCTTTCAACCACTTTTCGCGCTCACCCGGCCTATCGAGCGACACGCCCAGAATGTCAAAATTGCGCCCCTTATACTCGTTGTACACTTTGGTCACGGCCGGGTTTTCGGCCCGGCAGGGGCCGCACCAGCTGGCCCAGAAATCGACCAGCACGTACTTGCCGCGGTAGTCGGCCAGGCTCACGGTTTTGCCATCGGGCGTGTTCTGGCTGAAGATGGGCGCGGGCTGGCCAATAGCCAAGTCTTTCAGCGACTGCACCATGCTACCGTAGTCGCGGCCCTGCGGCGTGTTCTTCAAAGCCGGGTTCAGCGCTTCATAAAGCGGCCCTACGGTAGCATATTGGGGCAGGTCCAACATGCGTACGCCTAACAGCGCATCCAGGCTAACCATAGAATTGGGATTGTCTTTGACAAAGGCGTAATTAGTCTGCACAATTTTCTTATCAAAGGCCGCAAAACGCGCCTGCATTTGCTCCCGAAAACCGGGAGCCTGGCGCTGAGCATCGGTCATTTTCTGGACTTCAGCGCTCATAGCTTTCATTCGAGCCAACGTCGGCTTCATCAACGCATCCAGGCGCAAGTAGTCGGCCATCGTTGGGCCGCCTTTCGCAGTGGCGTGGGCCAGCGAATCGGGGCTGCTAATGGTCACGATACCGGGCTCTAAGTAGATACGGGTTTGGTCGCGATAAGTCCGCATAAAGTTACCCAGGTGGCCATCACGCCGGAGTATCACGTCGGCAATGGTGGGCATTTGGGCGGTGCCTTTCATCTCGAAAGCACCGTTTTTCAGGATTGCTGAGTCCGATATGGTCATTCCTTGCAACAGATACACTTTGGCCGGCGCGGTTATCGTCCGGGCCAGCTGGCCTTTCACGGTGCAGGTGAATGGGGTTTGGGCAGCGGCCAGCACGGGTAAGGCCAGCAGCGCAGCAAGTAGGGGCTTTCTCATGAAGTGGAATAGTGGAAGTGGAAAGAGATGGACATTGGCTCTCAGGCGAATATACCCGGGGGCACTCTTGCTAAGGCGTGGTATTGTGCGGCGCGGATAAATCCTTCACATCTCGCCCTCTGAAAACCTCACCCCCCGGCCCATCTCCCTCTAAAAGAGAGGGACTGGGGGTAAGGTTCCCGGCACCCGACTACAAGCCGTACTCCTGAATCTTGCGGTAGAGGGTTTTGGTGCCGATGCCGAGTTGGCGGGCGGCTTCCATCTTATTGCCGCCGGTATCGAGCAGCACTTGCCGAATCTGGCGCTTCTCCATTGTGCGCAGGGTGCGGTCGGCGGCCTCGTCGAGGCCGGGAGTGGGCGGCAGATGGTGGAACTCGGGCGGCAGGTCGTCCACGGTCAGCGTGTCGCCCTCGGCCAGGATGGCGGCGCGCTCGAGCACGTTTTTTAGCTCGCGCACATTGCCGGGCCAGGGGTAGCGTTGCAGCAGCGCCAAAGCTTCGGGCGCGAGGCCGGGCAGGCGCTTGCCGAGCTTGGCGGCGAAGTGTTGCAGGAAGTGCTGGGCCAGCGGGGGCACGTCGGCGGGCCGGTCTTTGAGCGGCGGCACTTGGATGGTGAACACCGAGAGGCGGTAGTAGAGGTCGGGGCGGAAGCGGCCGTCGGCGGCTTCCTGCTTGAGGTTGCGGTTGGTGGCGGCCACCAGGCGCAGGTTCACCTTGGTGGGCTTGGTGTCGCCGAGCTTGGTGAAGGTCTGGCTTTCGAGCACGCGCAGGAACTTGGCCTGCACGTTGAGCTCCAGCTCGCCGATTTCGTCCAGAAACAGGGTGCCGCCGTTGGCTTCTTCCAGCAGGCCCTTCTTGTCGGCCAGCGCCCCGGTGAAGGCGCCTTTCTTGTAGCCAAACAGCTCGGATTCGAGCAAATCCTTCGGAAACGCGCTGCAATTCACGGCCACGAAGGCCTTGCCCCGCCGCCCGCTGGCCTGGTGAATGGCCTGGGCAAAGAGCTCCTTGCCGCTGCCGGTGGGCCCTTCGAGCAGCACGGTGCTGTCGGTGGGCGCTACCTGCCGGGCCAGCTGCTGCACCCGCTTTAGTTCGGCCGAGGCGCCTATCATGGACTCGAAGCGGTACTGCTCGCCCACGCGGCGCTCCAGCTCGGCCACGCGCTGGCGCAGGCGGGCTTTTTCGGCGGCGCGCTCCACCACTACCACCAGCTGCTGCTCGGCGTCGCCCTTGGTGAGGTAGTCGAAAGCGCCGAGCTTCATGGCCTTCACGCCGTCGGCGATGGTGCCGAAGGCGGTGAGCAGCACCACTTCGGCCAGGGGGGCCAGGGCTTTGTAGCGGGGCAGCAGGTCCACGCCGTGGCCGTCGGGTAGCTTCACGTCAGAGAGCACCAGCAGCACCTCAGCGGCGTGTTGCTGGAGCAGCTCGAGGCCGCGGCGGGCGTCGGGGGCTTGCAGCACGGTGTAGCCTTCGAGCTCCAGCACCTGGGCCAGCAGCTGGCGCAAACGCGCTTCGTCGTCGATGATGAGCAGGGTACCGGTGGGCATTGGGTGGGGGATTTCCAAACTTTTATTAAAGGCCAAATAAATACTTAGTAATAGGATATTGGTCTATCTTCTTTCTGCCTGTTGTGTTACCCTGTTTATCATAAAATACTTGCATGACGAGATGGTTAGGAGTCGTGTCAGAATGATTACAAATCATTTCGTACTTCAAGCACCCATCTTCTCCGTAAAGGAATTCCCCAGAAACAATGCCGCCATCCCTATAAAATGCTTTGCGTTGTATTCGTCCACTTTTGAAATAATAATCATAGTACCATCCATTCAGTCTGCCCATAGCAAATTGAGCTTCAATAGTCTTGTGCCCCTTTCTATAGGCTATCCATTCGCCGTTATAAAAGCCATCAGAATAGTTAATCTGTTTAACTAAAAGCCCCTTATCATAATGCTTATAAAGGCCGTTCAACTTACCAGCTTTATAAGTAGCCTCATAATTTAAGCTGCCGTTTGGATTATAGGTTATTGTGATACCATTTCGAAGCCCTTTTTCGTAAAGGGCCACCTCTTTTAGTTTTCCGGATTTATAGAACCTTTTAATCTCGCCATTTAGCGAATCCAATGGGGTAAGCTCACTATCAGCGAATAGTGAGTTATTGCATACAACTGCAATTTCTTGATAGAAACATTCTGGCTTACTGTGAGGAAGCGTGCATAAGCACAGCGAGAAAATATCGATTAGGTTCATGCACCAAATAGAGTTTAGCCAATAGCGCGAAAGTTAGAAATAAGAAGTTGCTCGTGGCTAAACTCCTGACTAACTCCCCCGAATCTCCTGCTTGATGTGCTCGACGAACTGGGCGAACTCGGGTTCGGCTTCCACGTTTTCGTGCCAGGCGAGGCCCATTTCGGCCAGGTTGTATTGGTGCTGGGGGCTGATGGTGGCGCCCGGCACGAGGGCTCCGGCCGCGTCGCGCTCGTAGCCCAACAGCCAGAGGCGGTCGGCCAGGGCGGTGGTGGTCACGATGTCGTGCGAGACGATGATGACGGTGTTCAACTCGTCCATCGTCGTCACTTCCACGATGATGCGTTTCACCTCGTCAATCATGGCCACGTCGAGGCCCGAGAAGGGCTCATCGAGCAGAATGAGGTGGTCGGAGCAGAGCACCTGCTGGGCAATGGCCGCCCGCTGCCGCTGCCCGCCCGAGAGCTGGGCCGGGTACTTGCGGGCGTGCGGCGCCAGGCAAAACC
>NZ_BAAGZM010000174.1:0-7457 GCF_054778495.1 Hymenobacter agri | reverse complement strand
GCCGAAGCGGCTGCTTCGGCCGAAACCAGCGCCGCGGCGCCGCGGGCCGACCGCCCCATTACGGGCCGCGTGACCGACGACAAAGGCGAGGGCCTGCCCGGCGTGACGGTGGTGGTGAAGGGCACGACCATGGGCACCAACACCGACATGGACGGCAAATTCAGCCTGAACGTGCCCGAGGGCGCGACGCTGGTGCTCTCCTTCGTGGGCTACAAAACGCAGGAAGTGCCGGTGGGCAGCCAGAGTGCGATTACGGCCCAGCTGGTGACCGATGCCGCCGCCCTCGACGAAGTAGTGGTGACCGGCTACCAGGTGCAGCGCAAGGCCGATTTGACGGGCGCAGTATCGGTGATTAAGAGCGACGAGGTGCGGGATTTGCCCTCGTCGAACCCCGTGAAAAACCTGCAGGGGCGCGTGCCGGGCGTGAGCATCACCACCGACGGCTCGCCGGCCGGCAACTCTACGGTGCGGATTCGGGGCATCGGCACGCTCGGCAACAACGACCCGCTGTACGTGATTGACGGGATTCCGACCCGCGAGGGCATCGGCCAGATTAACCAGAACGACATCGAGAGCATTCAGGTGCTGAAGGATGCGTCGTCGGCCAGCATCTACGGCTCGCGGGCTTCGAATGGCGTGATTATCATCACGACCAAGAAGGCCAAAAAGGGGGTGACGCGGGTCGATTTCTCAACCTTTTTCACGGTGCAGACGCCGGGGCCGCACATCCAGATGCTGAACACGCTGGACTACGGCCGGGTGTACGGCCGGGCGGCTATCAACGACGGCATCACGCCGAATCTGCCGTTCTACAACTTCCAGACGCACACCGACGCCAACGGCAAGCCGGTGCTCGATGGGGTGACGGTGCCCGAGTTCATCGATGCCGCCAAAACCATGCGCTCGGCCGATACCGACTGGTTCAAGGAAATTCAGCGCAACGCCTTTTTGCAGTCGTACAACCTGAACATCAGCAACGGCGGCGAGCGCGGCGGGGTGCTGTTTTCGGTAAACTACTACGACAACAAGGGCATCATCAAAGCGTCGGCGTACAACCGCTGGACGGCCCGTTTGAACTCGGACTACAACTTCTTCAATGGCCGGCTGAAGGTGGGGGAGAACCTGACGGTGGCCAAAACCCAGGAGAGCGTGCTGCCCACCAACGACCCCAACGTGCCGGGCATCAATTTCATCCGCGACCGGGCCAGCCAGCTGCCGAGCATCGTGCCGGTGCACACCGTGGACGGCGTGGGCTGGGGTGGGCCGGTGTCGGGCATTTCAGACCGCGACAACCCCGTGCGCCTGCTCGTTGATAACGAGCAGAATAAGGCCAACACCGGCCGGGCCTTCGGCAACGCGTTTGCCGATTTGGAAGTGGTGAAAAACCTGCACTTCCGCACCAGCTTCGGCATCGACTATTCGCTGTATAAGTACCGCGAGATTTACAAAACCTACACCGCCGGCTACCTCTCGGAAGCCAACAACCGCGTGACGGACAACAACCGTTTCTACGGCAACTGGGTGCTGCAGAACACGTTGAACTACAACCTGAACTTCGGCGGCGGCAAGAACCAGCTCGATTTTCTGCTTGGTAACGAGCGCATCAGCTACTACGACGAAAGCAGCTACGCCTCGCGCACCAACTTCGCCAGCGAAGACCTGAACTACGCCTACCTCGATGCCGGCACCCTGAACAAGGACAACGGCGGCTCGGCCACGGCCTACCGGCTGGCCTCGTACTTCGCCAAGGTAAACTACTCGTTCAACGACCGGTACCTGCTGAGCGGGACCATTCGCCGCGACGGCTCGTCGCGTTTCGGGGTGAACAACCAGTTCGGCATTTTCCCAGCTGTGTCGGCCGGCTGGCGCATCTCGGAGGAGGCGTTCATCAAGGACAACCTGCCCAAAGTGTCGGACCTGAAGCTGCGCGCCGGCTGGGGGCAGACCGGCAACCAGGACATCGCCAATTTCGCCTCGCGCGGCCTCTACCAGTCGCTGCTCGGCACGCTCGACCCCAACTTTACGCCCGACAAGGGCACGGCCTACGACATCTACGGCTCGAACAGCAACCTGCCCTCGGGCTACCGCCGCATTCAGCAGGCCAACCCCAATTTGAAGTGGGAAACCACCACGCAAACCAATCTAGGCCTGGACTTTGGCTTCCTGGATAATACGGTTTCGGGCTCGGTCGACTACTTCGTCAAGAACAGCACCGACATTCTGGTGAACCTGCCCTACGCCGCCGTGGTGGGCGAGGGCGGCGACAAGTACGTGAACGGGGCATCTCTGCAAAACAAGGGCTGGGAATTTCTGGTGGCTTACCAGAACAAGATGGCCAACGGGCTGACCTTCAACGTGGCTGCCAACCTCTCGACCTACCGCAACAAGGTGACCTACCTGCCCAGCGAGGTGATTAATGCCTACGGCGGCAATGGCCAGGACGTGACGCGCCTGGGCCACTCCATCAACGCGGTGTACGGCTACGTGGCCGATGGCCTGTTCCAGAGCGCCGCCGAGGTGGCGGGCGCGCCCACGCAGGTGGGGGCTGGCCCCGGCCGCATCCGCTACAAGGACCTGAACGGCGACGGCAAAATTGACAACTTCGACCAGACCTGGATTACCGAAGCCGTGCCCAACTTCAGCTACGGCCTGAACCTGGGGGCGAACTACAAAGGCTTTGACCTTCAGGCGTTTTTTCAGGGCGTGCAGGGCTTGCAGGCTTATAATAACATCAAATTCCGCACCGATTTTGCGGGCTTGGCGGCGGGCGAAAACTGGGGCCAGCGCACCCTCGATGCCTGGACGCCCACCAACACCGGCTCGACCATTCCGGCCGTGTCGCTCATCAACAACAACGCCGAAAACCGCTCCTCGACCTACTTCATCGAAAACGCTTCTTACATGAAGCTGCGCAACCTGCAGCTGGGCTACTCGCTGCCCAACACCCTGACGGACAAGGTGAAGCTGCAAGGCATTCGGGTGTATGTGCAGGCCCAGAACCTGTTCACCGTCAAGAGCAAGGGCTACACCGCCCCCGACCCGGAGGTGACGAACTACCAGTACCCGATTCCGCGGATTTTCACGACGGGTCTGAACGTGACGTTCTAACCTGTAGCGCGGACTCTGCGAGTCCGCGCAACGAGCGCAGCGAGTATCGACGGGCGAACGTCGCCAATACCGACTGCTCGCTTCGCTCACACGCGGACTCTCAGAGTCCGCGCTACATCCCACCCATAGCTTTCAACTTCCTATGAAATTCTTTAAACTCACCGTCTTATCGCTCGGCCTGCTCTCGCTCTCCGTGGGCTGCTCCGACAAGGACTTTCTGGCCGTGGACCCCAAGGCCACGCTCACCGACGAACAGCTGAACACGCCGGCCAACATTGATAAACAAGTGATTGCGGCCTACTCGCAGCTCGGCAACGACGTGTATTACTGCCCGTACTCGTCGATGTGGCCCTACGGCAACATCCGCTCGGGCGATGCCTACAAGGGCGGTGGCGGTACGGCCGACGTGGACGGCTTTCACTTCTACGAAACCTTCTCCTTCAACCGCGTCGACAACGGCAATACCAACGACTTGTGGACGCTGCTCTACATCGGCGTGTCGCGGGCCAACGATGCCCTGCGTCGCCTCAATGCCGTGGATGCCAGTGCTATGCCCACCAAAACCGTGCGGCAGGCTGAGGTGCGCTTCCTGCGCGGGCACTTCTACTTTCTGCTGAAAGAGGTATTCAAATTCGTGCCATACATCGACGAGACGGTGCCCGTGGACCAGTACGCCAACATCGGCAACACCACGCTCACCAACGACCAGCTCTGGACTAAAATCGCCGACGACTTCCGTTTCGGGGCCGCCAACCTGCCGGTTACGCAACCCGAGGTGGGCCGCGTAACCAAAGGCGCGGCGCAGGCCTACTTGGCCAAAACACTGCTCTACCAGGCGTACAACCAAGGTGTTAACAACGCAGTGACGAATATCGATGCGGCCAAGTTGACGGAAGTAGTGTCGTTGGTCGACCAGATTGCCGCGACGGGCAAGTTCTCGCTGAACGGCGAGTACGCCACCAACTTCCTCACGGCCGGCGACAACGGGCCGGAATCGGTGTTCCAGATTCAGTTTTCGCGCAACGACGGCACCGCCAAGGGCCGCACCCAGCGCGGCAACGAGCTGAACTACCCTATGAACCCCGACTACGGCTGCTGCTCGTTCCATCAGCCCAGCCAGAACCTCGTCAACGCCTTCAAAACCGACGCGCAGGGCCTGCCCCGCTTCGCCGACTACAACACGTCGGGCGACCTAACGAAGGCCGCTGACTTCCTGGCCAACCCCGTCGACCCGCGCCTCGACCACACGGTGGCCATTGTGGGCCACCCGTTTAAGTACGACCCCAACTTTGTGTTTCAGGAGTCGTGGGTGCGGGTGCCGCAGGTGTACGGCTACAACCTCTCGATGAAGGAGGCCGTGCTGCCCACCGACCCCAGCTTCCAGAAGAACCCGCCCTTCATGAGCACCTCGAAGAACTGGAACATCATCCGCTACGCCGACGTGCTGCTCTGGAAAGCCGAAGCCCTGATTGAACTGAACCGCCCCGCTGAAGCCCTGCCCATCATCAACCAGGTGCGCCTGCGCGCCCAGAATAGCACCGCTCTGCTGAAGCAGGCCAACGGCGCGGCCACCTCCAACTACCGCATCGGCCAGTACCCCAGCACCGGCTGGACGCAGGCCTACGCCCGCCAGGCCCTGCGCTACGAGCGGCGCCTAGAGTTCGCCATGGAGGGTTTCCGCTTCTTCGACCTCGTGCGCTGGGGCATCGCCGACTCGTTCCTGAACACCTATTTCAGCCAGGAAAAAACCAAGCGCCAGTACCTGCAGGATGCCCGCTTCACGGCCGGCCGCGACGAGTACCTACCCATCCCGCTCACCCAGATTAACCTGAGCCGCGGGCTGTATAAGCAGAACAATGGGTGGTAATAGTATCTAATTGAACGGGCCATCAGGCCGTCATGCTGAGCGCAGCCGAAGCATCTCTACCGTGGCAGTAAATCGTTCGCTGCAACGGATGAGGTGGGACGAATTCGTTGCTCGTGGTTGGTGAGCCGCGCGACGAAGCGGTAGAGATGCTTCGACTACGCTCAGCATGACGGCCTGTAGCCCAACGTTCTTTCCTCTAAATTTTTCCATCGATATATCCGTGAAAAATAACGTCTTCTTTTGGTCGGTAGTCGTCGCCCTCGGCGGCTTGCTGTTTGGCTTTGATACGGCCGTGATTTCGGGGGCCGAAGAGGCCATCCAGAAACTCTGGGGCCTGAGCGCCTACGAGCACGGCCTCACCATGTCGATTGCGCTGGTGGGCACCGTGCTGGGGGCCATTTTCGGCAGCGTGCCAAGCGATGCGCTGGGCCGGCGCGGCACCCTGGTCTGGATTGCGGTGCTCTACCTCGTGTCGGCGGTGGGCGCGGCCATGTCGCCCACCTGGGTGCCGTTTTTGGTGTTTCGCTTTCTGGGCGGGTTGGGCGTGGGCGCGTCGTCGGTTACGGCCCCGCTCTACATCTCGGAGGTGTCGCCGCCGGCCACGCGGGGCCGCATGGTGGGCATGTTTCAGTTCAACGTGGTGTTCGGCATTCTGCTGGCTTTCCTGTCGAACTATCTGCTGAAAGACATCGGCCCCAACGCCTGGCGCTGGATGCTGGGCGTGCAGGCCGTGCCGGCCATCGCCTTCTTCCTGCTGCTGTTCCGCATCCCGGAAAGCCCGCGCTGGCTGCTCCGCCGGGGCCGCACCGCTGAGGCCCGCGCCGTATTCGAGCGCATCGACCCGGCCACGGCCGAGGACAACATCAATACCATTCTGGTGGCCAATGCGGCCGAGCAGGGGCCAGGCGAGTCGTTGTGGGCGCCGCAGTACCGGCGGCCGGTGCTGCTGGCCGTGCTGTTCGCGGCCTTCAACCAACTGGCTGGCATCAATGCCATTATCTACTACGCGCCGCGCATTTTCGAGATGACCGGGCGCGGGCAGAGCGCGGCGCTGCTGTCGTCGGCGGGCGTGGGACTGGTGAACTTCTGCTTCACGCTGCTGGCCGTCAACATCATTGATAAATTCGGACGCCGCCGGCTGATGCTGGTGGGTTCGGTGGGGCTGATTGTGACGCTGGGGCTGGTGGCGCGGGCTTTCTACACGCAGGAATTCGCGGCGGTGCCGCTGCTGCTGTTCGGCTACATTGCCTTCTTCGCCTTCTCGCAGGGCGCGGTTATCTGGGTGTTCATTTCCGAGATTTTTCCTTCGGCGGTGCGGGCCAAGGGGCAGGCGCTGGGCTCGAGCACGCACTGGGTGCTGGCGGCGGCTATTACCTTCATTTTCCCCGCTTTGACCGAGAAGCTGGGCGGCGGCAACACCTTCGCCTTCTTCGCCGGCATGATGGTGCTGCAGCTGCTCTACGTGTGGAAGCTGATGCCGGAAACCAAGGGCAAGACGCTGGAAGAAGCGGATAAGGTGCTGGTGTTGCACTAGCCTCAGTAGTGAGTTTAACCAGCTAGCCAAGAACGTCATGCAGAGCGCAGCGAAACATCTTTACCGCGATATTAAATGAATTGCGTTACGCAGTAAAGATGCTTCGCTGCGCTCTGCATGACGTTCTAAAAAGACCCGCTAACTATGTTCCCAAGCTCTCAAGTCCCTATGTATCCCACCCTTGCCTGCTTCGGCGAAATCCTCTGGGACATCCTGCCCACCGGCAAGCAGCCGGGCGGCGCGCCCTTCAACGTGGCCGTGCACCTGCACCAACTGGGCCTGCCCGTGCGCTTCATCAGCCGCGTGGGCGACGACGAACTGGGCACCGAGCTGGTCGATTTCGTGGCGTCGAAGGGCGTGGCCATCGACCTCATTCAGCACGGCAAAACCCACCTCACCGGCGTGGTGAAAGCCAACGTAGACGACGCCAATGAGGTGACTTACAAGATAGTACAGCCCGTGGCCTGGGACTACATTCACTACGATGAAGCAGTGGAAGCCGCCGTGGCCACCGCCGATGCCTTCGTATTTGGCAGCCTGGCGGCCCGGCAGGCGGGCACCCGCGAAACGCTCTACCGCCTGTTGGAGAGTGCAAAGTTCAAGGTGTTCGACGTGAACATGCGCCCGCCGCACTACACCCGCGAGGTGGTGAAATACCTGCTCGGCAAAGCCGACCTGGTAAAGATGAACCACCACGAGTTGGCCGAAATCATAGGCTGGTTCGGGCCCGAAACCGAGCCGGCCTCAGCCATGCCCTGGCTGGCCCAGCGCTTCGACCTGCAAGCCGTGTGCGTCACCTGCGGGGCCGACGGCGCCCTGCTCTGGGCCAATAATCAGCTCTACCGCGCGCCCGGCGTGGCCGTGCAGGTGCAGGACACCATCGGCAGCGGCGACTCGTTTTTGGCCGCGCTGCTCAAGGGTTGGCTCACCGGCCAGGAGCCCGGCGCG
>NZ_BAAGZM010000173.1:0-7487 GCF_054778495.1 Hymenobacter agri | reverse complement strand
CCCGAGCCCGCGCCGGGCGTGAAGCTGAGCGTGGCGCTGGTGCCGGTGATGCCCGTGATGCTGGCCGCCGTCACGGGCGGGCAGCTGATGTAGCTCACGCGCACGTTGTCGAGGCCGATATCAGTTACGCCGAAGTCGCCGGTGGCTTTCAGGCGGATAACCGTGGTAGCCGTCAAACCCGTCGTGGGCAGGCTCAGGGTCTGGCTGGTCCAGGCAGCGGCCGTGGTCAGCTTCAGCAGGGTGCGGCCAAAGGTGGCGCCGCCGTTAGTGCTCACCTGCACGCTCAGCGAGTCGCTGCCGCTGGTGTTGAGGTAGTCGAAGCTCAGTGTGGGCGTGCCAGTCGTGCCGGCCATGTTCACGTACAGGTCGAGCGTGCCGGTGCCACGGCCGGTCACATCATAAGAGTGGAATCGGGCCGAGTGGGCGCTGGTGCCACCGCCGAGCGGGCTGCCGGCCGGCGTGTAAGCGCCTGAGGTGCTGCTCCAAGCGGCGCTGGCGCCGTCATCTTCGCGGCGCCACGAGGTGTTGCCCGTCACGGGCGTGTTGCGCCAGTTCACGCCGGGAACGTCGCGGGTGTCGCACTGGCTGAGCCAGGTGGCTTCGAAGTCCTGGGTGTAAGGCGTGGTGTTGTTCACCAGCACGTAGGGCGCCGCGGCGCAGGCCGTGTTGAACGAAGCCGTCGAGCTGGCCGATGAGCCGCTGGTACCGCCGCAGTTAGTTACAATCCCAACGGTATACGCAGTGCTGGGCGTCAGGCCGGTAATTGCAATCGGCGAGCTGGTGCCCGTCTGCGTTATCGGGGCGCCGGTGGCTGGGGTCACGGTCACGGTGTAGCTGGCGGCCCCCGTTGCCGGAGTGAAACCTACCGATGCGCCCGTGCCGGTAATGGCCGTCACGCTCACGCCCGATACCGCCGGGCAGGCTGCTGGTGACCCGATGGTCACAACAAAGTCCTTGGTTTCGCCGCTGCCGAACGACGTGCAGGCATCTGTAGCGCCGTTGGCGTTACCGTTTATACGGCTCCGGATGCGCATGCCCGTCTGGCCCTGCACGGCATTGCTGGGCACCTGAAACTGCACGCTAACGGGCGTGCCGGTGGGCGAGTTCGTCGTTACCTGCGTCCACTCGCTGGCTTCGTATAAAAAGTTGTGGTTGTAGTCAATCCACACCGATACAATGCTTGTGCCGGTAAGCGTGGTGCTCAGGGTATAGGGAACCCCACCCGACAGCGTGGCCGTGGTAGAGCCCGTGGCCGGGTAAGCCGTGTACGCTTGGCCGCCGGCGCTGGTACAGGTCAGGCCGGTAGCATTAAGCGTTGTGCCCGAGATGCCCACCGTCGTAATGTCGTTACCGCCGCACACCCCGCCGAGGCCGGTGGCGCAGTAACTGGTGGTTTGGGCGTGGCTGGCCGCGCTGGTCAGCAGCAAGGCCGCCGCCAGCGCATGGGCGCCCGAGCCCCGCAATTTTTCAAGTAAGCGTTTTTTCATGAGTGGGGGGGGTGAAGGGGAAAAAAGTAGGGAAAAAAGTAGGTGTAAAGCAGGTGAGCGAAGCTACGGCCCCGGGTGAAGGGCCAGCAGGCAGAACAAGAGGTGGCAGAGGCAAGCGGTAGCAAGCAGATGCGCCGCGCCACTGGGTGGTGCAGAATAGGGAGCGGGCATCGCAAACAGCCGCACAATGACGGTTATTTCGGGGTGGCCGCGGCTACTACTGGTTGCGCATTGGGTAGCAACATACAGAGAAAAGGCGATGAGAAAAAACTATTGTGAAATAGTTCATTTTTGTGCGATTTTTGTGCAATTTGGCTCGTAATTTGCTCGCACAGAAGTCGCTGCCGACCAATTGTCTGAGTGATTTTGCGTGGCGGCTTTGTTGTTGTCGGATACACTTGTACCTTGGTTGGCCAAAGCCTTGCCCCACTGAGGCCCGATTATAATACCAGGCACAACTTTTTGCCGCTTGCTCTGCCACCCACCCTGTTTGCTCTTTTGTTTTCCCCTTCACCCCTTCACCCAAATGAAAAAAACATTACTATCCTTCTGGCTCTTGCTGTGGACGTGCGCCCTACTGGGCGGGCTGCCCGCAGCCCGCGCTTCTCACCTGCTGGGTTGCGACATGACCTACACCTCGCTGGGCGGCAACCAGTATAAGGTACGATTCCGGTTGTACCGCGACTGCTCGGGTATTCCGGCTTCGCCCTTCACGCTGGAGTGCCGCAACGGTGGGTGCAACGCCCCCGCCTCCGTAACGGCGCCGCTGGTGCAGTTGGGGGCTACCGTATCGGCTACGCCGCTGTGCCCCAGCACGCCCGGCAGCTGCCAGAACCCCTCGTCCATTTACCCACTCTACGACTTCACCACCTACGAAGCCACGGTGGCACTGCCTCCCGGCCAGTGGACGCTGAGCACCAGCCAGAACGCCCGCCCCAGCATTGCCAACATCGTGAACGCGGGCGACCTGTACGCCGAAGCGTTTCTCGACAACCGCACCTTGGGTGGTTCGGCCGTGCTGAATACCTCGCCGCAGTTTGACCCGCAGGATATTCCGATTCAGTATGTGTGCGTGAACAAGCTGACCACTTTCGGTTTTTCGGCCATCGAGCCCGATGGCGACTCGCTGGTGTATTCGCTGGCGGCGCCCCTGCAGGGCTGCGGCCAGCCCATCACCTACGCGGCTTATCCCAATGCCCAGAGCGGCGTGGTGATTATTAAGCGTAACCCATTGTGTGTGCTCGAATTCCCGGGTTTGTCGGGCGGCGCGCTGTTCACGCCGCAACTGCCCATCCCCGTAGCGGTTGACACCGCCGGTAGCTGCCCCATCCGCCAAGCGGTACCGTATTTCCGCCTCAACCAGCAAGCCCGTACCATTACGTTCACGCCCAACCGCTACGTGCCGGTAACCTCGGCTGCCGATGGTGCCAATAAGTACCAGGTAGTGGTAGAAGTGAACGAATACCGCCGCGTTAACGGCGTGCGTCGCATTGTGGGCCGCGTGCGCCGCGAAGCGGTGCTTATCGTTATCGACTGCGGCAACAACACCACGCCCAACCCCGTGGTGGTGCAGAACCAGACGCCGAACTCGAACACCGGCACGACCAACACCGTCGATACTACCCGCATCAGCGTGTATTCGTGCAACTATTCGCGCGTGCTCGTCAACTTCACCGACCCCGACAACCTGAAAACCCCCAGCGCCCGCCAGCGTCTGACCGTGACGGTGCCGTCTACCATCAACTCCGACCCGAATTACCTGGCCTCGGGCGACGTGGGCACGTTTGCTTTCAGCACCGACCCGGCGCACGTGAACGGCTCGGAAAACCCACAGGCTACGTTCATCTTCCAGCCCTCGCCCAACCAAGTGGGCAAGATTATTCGCATCAACGTGCGCATCGAGGACAATGCCTGCCCGGTAAAGGGCCTGCAGAACCGCGTGATTGTGATTCGCATTCTGAAGGGCAACTTCGCCACGGCACTCGCCACGGCCGGCGGCACCAGCCTGAATGGTGTTTCGCCCGTCACCATCTGCAGCGGCTCGCTGAACCTGAATGGCTCGGTGGTGCGCCCCGACTCCATCCGCAACCTGGTAACCGGCAAGTCGGTGCTGCAAACCTACGCCTACCAGTGGAGCCTGGTGCGGGGCAACGGCTTCAACACGGCCACGGCCACCAACAAAACCATCACGGTGAACCCCACCGTTACGAGCCGTTACCGGTTGCTCATCACGCCCACCAGCGGCTTTGGCCCGGGCTGCGGCGATACGACCTCTATTCTGGTGCGGGTGGCGCCCCCGGTGGCGGCCAAGTTTACCATCACCGACTCGATTTCGAGCCGCCCCGTAAGCAACGCCGGCATTGCGCCCGGCCGACTGGTGCCCCCGATTACGTATAAGTTTACCAACCAGTCTACCATCAACGGGCAGGTGCCCTGCGCCAGCGGCGTAACGACCAACTGCTACACGTCGCCGGAATTCCGCCTCGATTCGCTGGTGTGGACCTATCAGCGCATTAAAGATGGTGCCGGCGCTCCCACGACGAACGCCCCGGTAGTGGTATTCAACCGCGGTTACGCCCCCAAAGACCTGAAGCTGACCGATGGCGGTACTTACCTCGTCCGACTCAGCGCCGCCTCGACGCTCATCACCAACGGCACCACTTCGAGAGTGCCCGGCCAGTGCGCCGCTTCGGTGTATCAGCGCCTTGTGATTGTGCCCGAGCTGAACGTGCCCAACATCATCACCCCGAACAACGACAACCTGAACGACGTGTTTGTACTGCCCGTGAGCCAGCGCGGCGGTAAGCTCGAAATCTTCAACCGTTGGGGCACCAAAGTGCAGGAGTACAGCAACTACCAGAACACCTGGGCCGGCACCGGCCAGCCCGATGGTGTGTACTACTACTACGTCACCGACCAAAGCGGTAACAAAACCAAAGGCTGGGTGGAAGTGCGTCGCGGCCAATAATTGGCAGATGAGTGCTTCACCGCAAAAAAAGAAGGCCGCGAATTTCGCGGCCTTCTTTTTTTGCTTCGTCCTGATTGGTGAGCTGCGGTTGGCGTCAGGCCAAGCGGTGCCGCTCGTTTTTGATGGCGTTGTGCACCGTCCAAGGTACTTCGTGGAGCAGGGGCTGCTGGCGCACGGGGCAGCTGGGCATGAGGCAGAGCGAGCAGGCGGCGGGCGAGCAGGGGTCGGCGTGCACAAACATCTCGACTTCCACGGCGAAGCGCGTACGAATCAGCTCCTCGATGTCGTGCAGCTGGGTGTGCACCTGCTCTAGCGTAAGGTAGTAGGGCATCTGCATGTGGCAGTCGATGTGCAGGTTGGAGCCGTAGCGCTGCACGCGCAGGTTGTGCACGTCAATCCACGACGGCCGGCGTTGGGCCTGCAGCTCGGCAATGACGGCCGTCACCACGGCCACGTCGGTTTCGTCCATCAGGCCCGATACCGCTTTGCGCAGCATGCGGCCCCCGTTCACCAGAATAAAGCCGCCCAGCAGCAGCGCCGCACCGCTGTCGAACTGCACCACGCCGGTGGCCTGCACCAGCAGCAGCGCCCCCGACGACACAATGGACGTGATGGCATCGATGAACAGGTGCTGCCCGTCGCCCACCAGCGCCACCGATTTCAGCGCCTTGCCCTGGCGCACCAGCAGCAGGCCCACGGCCAGGTTCACGGCGGCGGTGCTGGCCAATAGCAGCACGCCCCAGTCGGGCTTGGCCACGGGGTGCGGGTGCAGCAGGTGCCCCGTAGCGCTGTAGAGAATGAAGGCCCCGGCCATGAAAATCAGGCCGCCCTCGAAGCCCAGCGACAGGTTCTCGATTTTGCCGTGGCCGTAGGGGTGGTTTTCGTCCTTGGGCAGGCTGGCCAGGTAGAGGCTGTAGAGGGCAAATCCGCTGGTAAACACGTTGATAATGCTCTCCAGTGCGTCGGTGAGCACAGCCTGCGACTTGGTGAGGTAGTAGGCGTAGAACTTGATAGCTACCAAGCCGATGCTGACCACGAGGGAAAGCAGGCCGAGGCGGTTTTTGATTTTAGCGGGCGTCATGAAGCGGCAGTTGCGGCTGCAAAGGTCGGGCACGATGCGTGCGCCGGGGGCAAGCGCCGAAAACCCTGAGCCGCCCCGGCTGGCCCTATTAACACCGGAGCGCTGAGTATCTGGGCCAAACAGATTGACCGGCCCGCGCAACCTTTTGCAGGCAAAGTGGTATTTAAGCCGGTCAAAAATAATTTTTAGGTTAGTCTAAAAATTGCTAACTTTAGCTATTCAAATTTGCCCGTGCCTCCTTCACTACTCACTGATACCACCCCGCCTGCCGAAGCTGGCTGGCGCCACGCCCGGCGGGGCAACTCGCTCAGCGAGGTGTATGCCAGCATCAAGGTGCCGCCCGCCAACGCCTCGTTCTGGCGCAAGCTGATGGCCTTTTGGGGCCCCGGCCTGCTGGTGGCCGTGGGTTACATGGACCCCGGCAACTGGGCCACCGACCTGGCTGGCGGCGCCCGCTACGGCTACACGCTGCTAAGCGTGGTGCTGATTTCCAACCTGTTTGCCATGTTGCTCCAGCACCTGGCGGCCAAGCTCGGTATTGTGACGGGCCGCGACCTGGCCCAGGCCTGCCGCGACCACTACACGCGCCCCGTGAGCCTGGCGCTGTGGGCACTGTGCGAAGTGGCCATCGCGGCCTGCGACCTGGCCGAAGTCATCGGTTCGGCCATCGCGCTTAACCTCTTGTTCAAGCTGCCGCTGGCCTGGGGCGTGGTGCTCACTACGCTGGATGTTCTAGTGGTGCTGTTTTTTCAGCACAAGGGTTTTCGGGTGATTGAAAGCCTGGTGGCCGGGCTTATCGTGCTCATTTTCGGGTGCTTTCTGTATGAAATCATTGCCTCGCACCCCGACTGGCTGGCCCTGAGCAAGGGACTGGTGCCGCAGCCCGAAATCGTGACCAACCCGGCCATGCTGTACGTGGCCATCGGCATTCTGGGGGCCACGGTGATGCCGCACAACCTCTACCTGCACTCCAGCATCGTGCAAACGCGGGCTTTCCCGCAGGATGAGCTCGGCAAACGCTCGGCTATCAAGTTCGCCACCATCGACTCAACGGTGGCGCTGTTCCTGGCGTTTTTCGTGAATGCGGCCATTCTCGTAACGGCCGCCGCCGCCTTCCACGGCAAGGGCCACGAGAATGTGGCCGACATTGCCGACGCCCATAAGCTGCTGACGCCGGTGCTGGGCGCGGGCGCGGCCAGCGTGCTATTTGCCGTGGCCCTGCTGGCTTCGGGCCAGAACTCGACCCTGACCGGCACGCTCGCCGGCCAGATTGTGATGGAAGGCTTCCTCGACATCAAGCTGAAGCCTTGGGTGCGGCGGCTCATCACGCGCATCATTGCCGTGGTGCCGGCGCTGGTGGTGGCCATCATCTACGGCGAAAAGGGTACCGGCCAGCTGCTAGTGCTGAGCCAGGTGATACTGTCGCTGCAGCTCAGCTTCGCGGTGGTGCCGCTGGTACTTTTCACCGGCAGCCGCGCCAAAATGGGCGTGTTCGTGAACCGCCCGGCGGTGCAGGTGCTGGCCTGGGTGGTATCGGGCATCATCATCGTGCTCAATATATTTCTGCTCTGGCAGACGTTTTTCGGCTGATAACTACTCGCTGCCCGACGGCCCATTCTGCCGCCGGGCATAATTGATTGACCGCTGGCTTCATCAGCCAGCTTTGCGCCGGCCCCTGCGGCCCGTTTCTGCCCACTTACCGGACTTCGATACGCACCTGTTTTTTAGCGGGCCGGACCTGCATTGCCTTTTGCGAACTGCTGAAACGCCTATGAAAACGCTTCTACTTATCCTTTGCTTACTATCGCAACTGGCTGCTGCGCAAGTAGCTGAAGTAACCGGCATCGTGCGCGACCAGCAGCGCCAGCCGGTGCCGTTTGCCAGCGTTGGCGTGGTGGGCACCACGGTAGGTGCCACGGCCGATGCCGGCGGCCGCTTCGAGCTGCACGGC
>NZ_BAAGZM010000172.1:0-7569 GCF_054778495.1 Hymenobacter agri | reverse complement strand
GTAGCGTGCCGGTGTTGTTCTCATTGTAACGGGCGTACACCTGCGTCCAGAGCATCAGGCGCAGGTATTTGGAGCCGTCGGGCGATAGATTCACCTTCATGCCCGGACCGTAAGCAGCCGATTTGGCCGGGGCGGCCGGCGCGGGTGGCGGCGGAGCCGGGGCGGCCGGCGGCGGGGCTGTGCCTGTGGCGGGCGGAATAACCTGGCCGAAAGCCGTACCGGTCAGCAGCAAGCCCCCGAGGGCTAACGCGTAGCGAGTGTGTCGCATGGGTGGGATAGTTGGTGGAACAGAAACGCGGTGCATCGGCCACCTGCTTCAGTCTCAGCTGCTGAAACAGGTGCGCCAAGTCCTTCGGCCGTAGCCGTTGGTTTGGTGAAGTAGCACCTTTTCTGCGCCGCCAGCTACCGGGCCGCTATCGTTTTGCTAAGCCGCTATAGCTACCCGCTCCTACCCGGCCCGAAACCGCTCCCAGCGAATGACCATGAACTTGTCGCCGAGCTCCGTCACTACCATGCCGGCCCCCTTCAAGTTGCCCGGCACCTGAAAAAACTCGGCCAGCTCTTTGTGATTGAGGATTTTGTATGTTGGGTGATAACCGGCCTGGCGCGGGGCTTTCACCCCGTATTTCTTCACCCAGTTCATCACGCTCACGTGGCTCACGCCGAGCAGGCGCTCAATCTCGCGGTAGCTCACGCCCTCGATGTAGAGCTGCAAGGCTTTGATAACGTAGTAGCTATCGACCTCGCGCCCTACCTTGGCCACCGTGTAGTGGTAGCCACACTGTCGGCACCGAAACCGCTGCCGCTCATTAATTACGCCACTTTTGGTGGCTTCGGTAGAATCGCATTTGGGGCAGGCGGGCGCAGTCATAGAGCACAAACGTTTGGGGAAGCGGCGAAAGCTACAACTATTTAGCAAACATATACCAGTTTAGCAAAAATGCTTTGCGCCAAAGCTTACAGCGCCCCACTTACCAGCGTAGCTACCAAGGCGTCGACAGCCAGGCCCAACCGGCGCATATCGAGCCGGTTCAGCGCATCGTCAGCTTGGTGGTAGGCGCGATTCCGGTAAAACGCGGTATCGGTCAGTAGCACGGCCGGATACCCAAATTTCCAGTAGTTGAGGTGGTCCGAGAAATCAATACCCGGCAGCCAGGCCGGCGCTTTAAAGCGCTTTGCGGGCAGCGCAGCTACTGCCCGGTACTGCCGCGCAAAACGCCGCCCAAACCGGCCATTGCCAAATTTCTGGGCCACCGTGACGTAGTTGCCCCGGCTGCCGTAGATGAATTTCAGGGGGCCGATGGGATAGTGCTGCGAGCCCCGGCGGTCGTCGTAATAGCCCAGCATTTCGAGCGCCACCATGCCGCGCACCGGTACGTCGGCGGCCTTCAATGCCGCGGCGTGCACGTAGCTGCCCATGTGCGGAGTGCGAAAGAACGGCGGCTCTTCCAGGGTATAAGCGACCAGGTCGATGCGATAGGGCAAGCGGGTTTGCTGGCCCAGCAACCGGGCCAGTTCCAGCAGTGCCGCCACGCCGGTGCCGTTGTCATCAGCCCCGGGCTGTTCGCCGCACACATCGTAATGTGCCCCGATTATCAGCCGGGGGCCATCGGCCGGCCCGAACGAGCCCAGCACATTGCGGTAAGTTTGGCCCTGCACAGCGTACGGCTGCTCGCCCACTGCATAAGCGCCGGCGGCCCGCAGCCGCCGGCTCAGGTACACCGCTACCGAATCGAGCACCGCCGGATGCTGGTAGTTGCGCGCCTGTGGCGTAGTAGTCAGCAGGAGCAGATGCTGGCGCAGCCGGGCGGTGTCGGCTGTTTGGGCATTGGCTGCCGCATGCCAAACCAGGAAAGTAGCCAGGAGCAAAACGTGCTTCATATTGCGGGACAAACTTGAGAGCTAGAGTTATTGAAACGCTACATATTGCGCAACCAAACCGCGCCTCATGAAGAACAGGAAAAAAGTACGGGGTTTCAGTCGTCACCTGCGGGCCCACCAGCTGCGGGCAGCCGTTCCGGTCAACCCCATAGATTTTGCGGGTTTAGCCAAGCAACATTATGATTACGAATGGCTGGGCCTCGCCCCCTGGCGCGTGAACGAAAAGCCGCCCTACCCGATTCGCCGGCTGTGGGTGGCGCATCTGGTGGCGGGCTTTTTCAGTTGGCACCAAAGCTTGCAGCAGTACGAGCACGACTACTTCCTGGCCGTCCGCATTAAAGAGCCGGATTTTGCTGATTCCCGCCTGACCATTGGCATTGAGGAATGGATAGCCCGGTACGGGCGATACAGCGAGCCAGAAGTGATGCTCCCCTTTCCGCAGGAATACCGCAGCATTCCGGGCGTGAATGACTTACAGTGGACGACGCACCGAGTGGGGTACGACTGCACGTTGGAGTATTTTCAGGATGACTGGGCGATGGGAATGAAGTTTCGGCACTATTGGCCGTTCACGGCTGAGGACGGCACGCCTATGGTGCGGGTTCAAACCGGCTGGGAATGGGTGGGCCGGCTCCCCGATGCAGCAGGTACCGGCGTAGCTTTGGGCTCCTAAACTCCTGCCCCATGCCCACCCCCACGTTCCACTCCCTCACGCCCGCCGACCTCACGCCCGCTCAGTGGCATCCATTCATGGTGGGAGCCGTGGCCCCGCGCCCGGTGGCCTTCGCCAGCACCATCGACGCCGAGGGCCGCGTGAACCTGAGCCCCTATAGCTTCTTCAACGCCTTCAGCGCCAACCCGCCCATCCTGGTGTTCTCGCCCGCCAACCGCGTGCGCGATAACTCCCAGAAGCACACCCTGCAAAACGTGCGCGAGGTGCCCGAAGTCGTTATCAATATCTGCGATTTCGCGCTGGTCGAACAGATGTCGCTGGCCAGCACCGAGTACGAAAAGGGCGTGAACGAATTCACCAAAGCCGGCCTCACCGAGCTGGCTTCCGAGCGGGTGCGCCCGCCCCGCGTGGCCGAAGCGCCCGCCGCCTTCGAGTGTGTGGTGGAGCAGATTATCGAATTGGGCACAAATAATGGGGCCGGCAACCTCATCATCTGCCGGGTGGTGCGCGCCCACTTCCGCCAGGATATTCTGCTGCCCGACGCTACCGGCATCGACCCGTTCCGGCTCGACGCAGTGGCCCGCCTCGGCGGCGACTGGTACTGTCGGGCCAGCGGCGCCAGCCTCTTCGAAGTGCCCAAACCCAACCGCCACATTGGCATCGGCATCGACCAGTTACCCGATTTTATTCGCAATTCCGACGTGCTCACCGGCAACGAGTTGGGCCGCCTCGCCAATATCGAGCGCGACGCCCTGCCCACACCCGCGCAGGTGGAGGAATTTAAATCTGAGCCGATGGTGGCTTACCTAATCAATAAATACGGCGACGACATTCCGGAGCTTAAGAAACAGTTGCTGCAACTAGGGCGGCAGCTGCTGGCCGAAGGGCGGCTGGTAGAGGCGTGGAAGGCGTTGCTGCAGCTGGAATAATTGACCACGCGGGGGCATTTTTCGTTAACCCCGGCAATTGCTTCAACCTTAATTGCCCCGCCTGACATGCCCAAATCCGCCAAACCCCGCGTTATCTGCCACATGATGAGCTCGCTCGACGGGCGCACCATCCTCAGCCGCTGGGGCACCGCCCCCGATACCAAGGAGTACGAAGCCACCGCCGCCACCTTCGAGGCCGACGCCTGGATGTGCGGCCGCGTGACCATGGAAAAGGACTTCACTAAAGGCCTGGCCCCCGACCTGCAGCCCGTCAGCCACCCGCTCGACCGCCAGGACTTCGTGGCCGACTACACCGCCTCCACCTTCGCCATTGCCGTCGATGCCCACGGCAGGCTGGGCTGGAAAGCCGGCGTCATCGACGACGACCACCTCATCAGCATCCTCACCGAGCAGGTGAGCGACGAATACCTCGCCTACCTGCGCAAGAAGGGCGTTTCCTACCTGTTTGGCGGCAAAACGGAGCTTGATTTCGCGCTGGTGCTCGACAAGCTGGGCCGCTTCTTCCCTATCAAAACGCTGCTCCTCGAAGGCGGCGGCCACCTCAACGGCTCTCTGCTCAAAGCCGGGCTGATTGACGAGCTCAGCCTGCTACACTTTCCCGTGGTAGATGGCGCGGCTACCTCGACCACTATTTTCGAGCAGGGCGAAAAGCCCGGTCCTCCCGTGGCATTCAAGCTGCTAAGTGCCGAGCAGCGGCCACACGGCATCCTGTGGCTGCGGTACAAAGTGGCGGCGTAGTGACCCGAGTTGTAGACAACCGAATGCCAGCCCCAGCGGGGCGGCCCATCGGTAGTTGTATGCTGACTGGCGTAGCGGAAGCCCCGAAGGGGATTTATCACTCTCATCCAACGACTTACTACCGATGGGTCGCCCCGCTGGGACTAACAGGATGTGGGCTGATACCGAATGATTCTATTGGGACAGTTGCCCCTGCAGCAACCCTAATTCCGCACCGCAATCAGCAGCCCCAGTTCCTTATAGCGCAGGTTGAATTTCTTCGCAATCATCGCATTGGTCAGCGAGCCGCGGTAGATGTAGACGCCGCTGCGGAAATGCTCGTTGGTGAACAGCACCTCGTTGATGCCGCCGTGCTGGCTGATTTCCTGCAGGATGGGCGTGAAGATGTTGCTCAGGGCGTTGGTGGCGGTGCGGGGCACGCGCGAGGCGATGTTGGGCACGCAGTAGTGCACCACATCGTATTTGCGGAACACCGGCTTGCTGTGGCTGGTCATCTCGCTGGTTTCGAAGCAGCCGCCCTGGTCGATGCTCACGTCGATGACGATGGAGCCGGGGGCCATGCTGGCCACCATTTCCTCGGGCACCATGAAGGGAATGCGGCCATCTTCCACGGCCAGCGCGCCAATCACCACATCGGCCCGACGGATTTGTTGGCTCAGCGCGAACGTATCTAACGTACTGGTGTAAAGCTGCATGCCCAGGTTATGCTTAAGGCGGCGCAGCTTGTAGAGGTGGTTATCGAACACCTTCACTTCGGCCCCCAGGCCGGTGGCGGCCCGGGCGGCGTACTCGGCCACCGTGCCGGCCCCCAGAATGACCACCTGCGACGGCGGCACGCCCGTAATACCACCCAGAATGATGCCCTTGCCCTCGTTGGAGCGGGCCAGGTATTCGGCCGCAATCAGCATCACGGTCGAGCCCGCGATTTCGCTCATGGCGCGCACCACGGGGCGGGCGCCGCTGGGGTCCTTCATCAGCTCGAAGCCGATGGCGTTGATTTTCTTGCGCGAGAGGGCCGCGATGTATTCCGGCGTCATCGAGCCCATTTGCAGGGCCGAAATCAGGGTCTGGCCCGGGTGCAGCAGTTCAATTTCTTCGAGCGTAGGCGGCGCTACTTTCAGCAGAATGTCGGCCTTAAAGACTTCTTCCGTCGAATAGGCAATCTGCGCGCCGGCTTCGGAATAGGCGTGGTCGGCGTACTTGCTGGGCTCGCCCGCGCCGGCCTCCATCACTACTTCGTGGCCTGCACTCACGAGGTGCTGCACGGCTTCGGGCGTGAGGCCGAGGCGGTTTTCCTGGAGCGAGGTTTCGCGCGGCAGGCCGATGAACAGCTTGCGCTTGCGCGTTTCCACGGCCAGCATCGATTCCTGCGTGAAGTAGGCACGGCTGGTGGCCAGCGACTCAAATCCGGACGGTAGCTGCTCGGGCATTTTGCTGAATTATAAATTATGAATTAAGAATTAGAAATCACCATCAATTAGTTACAGCTGAGCGAAGCAGAAGCCGTTCATAATTATTAAGCAATAATTTTTAATTCGATTTTCCGACTCTCGTCGGGCTGCACGGCAATGTGCACTTCAAGGAAAGGCGTTGGTAATAATCCGGCCACGCGAGTTGGCCACTCCACCAGGCAAAGATATCCCGAATCGAAGTACTCGCTGGCTCCGATGCGCTCGGCTTCGTCCTCCGAATCAATCCGGTAGAAATCGAAATGATACACGGGCTGGTCGTGGCTGTCGCGGTACTCATTCACCAAAGAGAAAGTAGGGCTGCTTACATCGTCGGCCACACCCAAGGCTGCGCAGAGCGCGCGAATGAGCGTGGTTTTGCCGGCACCCATCTCGCCTTCGAAGGCGACTACGGGGCAGCCGGCATCGGCAATGGCGGCGCGGAGCTGCGCGGCGGCGGCCGGCAGCTCGGCCAGCGAAGCAAGGGCGATGGAGGTAGGCAGCATGGGGCGAATTTACCGCGTCGGCCGCACTCGGCGACGCCCGGGTTTTGGAATTCGAGCAGGCCGGCCGCATCTTTATGCCCTATCCCGCCGCATAATTCGTTCAGCGCGAACAACCTGGCACCACGGCTGCATGCGCAAGGATGCACCGCACAACACTGGCCTTCACTTCCGGGCAGGGCATTAGCAGGTATCTTTCGCTCGATTTCTACCTAACCCTTCGTTCATGCCCGACTCTACTCCGTCGCTGCATTTCTCTGGTCTGAAAACGCGGTCCCTGGCCCTGCTGCTGGCCCTGCTGCCCTTCGCTGCCGCCGCGCAACAACCGGCGACTCTCACCGGCACCGTGCACGGCGCGGCCGGAGCACCGGTCGAATTCGCCACGCTGACCCTGCATCGAGCAGCCGATTCGGCAGTGGTGAAAACGGAATTCAGCAATGCGCAAGGGCTGTTCCACTTCGTGGCGCCCGCGGGCGGGCGCTACCTGGTTTCGGCGGCGCAGGTGGGCTTTGTGCGCTTCTGGAGCCCGGTGCTGGCCGTGCCGCCGGGTGGGCTGACGCTGCCGCCGATTGTGCTCCGGCCCAGTGCCAACACCGCCCTGCAGGAAGTAACCGTGACGGGCCGCAAGCCGCTTTACGAGCACCAGGCCGACCGTACGGTAGTGAATGTGGCCGACAATCCGCTTTCCAGCGGGGCCACGGCCCTCGATGTGCTGACCCGCGCGCCCGGCGTGACGCTGGATGCTGGCAGCGAGCTGGGCTTGCGGGGCCGCCAGGGCCTGCTGGTAGTGCTCGATGGCCGGCGGGTGCCGCTAACGGGCACGGCGCTGGCCGACTACCTGCGGTCGCTGCCCGCCGAGCAGCTGCAAGCCATCGAGCTGATTACCAACCCACCCGCCCAATACGATGCGCAGGGCGGCGCAGGAGTCATCGCCATTTCGCTCAAAAAGGACCAGCGCCAGGGCACCAACGGCAGCTTCAACCTCGGCTATGGGCGCGGCGAATACGGCAAGTTTACGACTGGTGCAACGCTGAACTACCGGCGCAAGGCCCTGAACCTGTTCGGCAACTACGCTTATACCGACCGGCGAGGCTTTTTGCGGCTCGATTTCGACCGGCAATACGCCGCCACGGCTACGCTGCCAGCGGCTAGCACCGTGCTGGCCAACGAGCAGCTCTCGCACCTGCGCTCGCACACCGGCAAGCTGGGGGTCGACCTGGCCCTGAGCAAGCGCACGCAGCTGGCGGCCGCGGGTACCCTCCTGGCCAGCCAAACCGACCTGCTGACGACCAGCGCGGCCCGGCAATACGAAGGCCAGCCTGCGCCCAGCCGCCAATATCATTCGACCGTGACACAGGTGGTTGACCGCCCCAGCG
>NZ_BAAGZM010000171.1:0-7580 GCF_054778495.1 Hymenobacter agri | reverse complement strand
CGGCCCTACCAGCGGCACGCCGAGCGCACCCCACTCTACGACAGCCCACGGTGGCGCGCCCTGCGCCTGGCCCAACTGCGCAAGGAGCCGTGCTGCCGCACGTGTGGTGAGCAGGGCCGGGTGACGCCCGCCACAGTAGTCGACCACATGGTACCCTACCGCGAAGGCGCGGACTTCTTCGATGCCACCAACCTGCAGAGCCTGTGCAAGCGCTGCCACGCCCGCAAGAGTGCGCAGGAGAGCCACCACCAGGCCTACAGCAAGCGAAACGAGGTGGATGCCCGTTGACGCGCCGAACGTGCCGCCAGCGCCCCAAAAGAGGGCACAGGGGGGTAGGGGGCCGAAATCCTCCTCTCTTCTCGCCAAGTAACCGCAGCCCGAAGTCAAATTTTCACGCTGTCAGGTTAGACTGGTTTTTCACCGATTGCACTTTACCCGATTTTTCTGCATTATGCCCGGCCCACCACCCAAACCCGCCCGCCAAAAGAAACTGGAGGGCACCCACCGCAAAGACCGCGAGGCCCCCAACGCGCTGGACTTCGACCCCGCCACCGACCTGCCCGCGCCGCCCGAGGACTTGCGGTCGGAAGCCGCCCGCCGCTGCTGGCTGGTATGTGCGAAGCAGCTCCACGGCAAGGGCCTGCTGGCCACGGTCGACTTGGCCCTGCTGCGGGCCTACTGCTACCAGGTGGGCCTGATGCTCGAAGCCGAGGAGGAGCTGGAGCACAACGGCAAAACCGAAACCCGCTACACCGCCAACGGCTCGCACCAGGTGCGCTCGCCTTGGGTAGCCATCCTCTCCGACGCCACCGAGAAGGTGCACAAAATCGGCCAGCAGTTCGGCTTCAGCCCGGCCAGCCGCACGCGCATCAGCGCTCCTAAAACCGACAAACCTAAAGCCGACCCCTGGGCCGAACTCTAATGTCTACCCCCCGCGACTACTGCGCCATTGCCCACCGCTACGCCACCCAGATGGTGGCAGCCTATGCGGCCGAAGAAGCCATCAAGGCCCAGCTGCGCCCGGTGCTCAAAGCCATCGCCGACTTGCGCAAGGAAGAGCAGCCCGCCGAAACGGAGCTGGGTCGCCTCGATTTGGCCAAGCTGGAAGCCGCTGCCGAAGCACTGCGCAAGAAAATCTACGCCCTGCCCGTGCGCTGCAACAAGTACGTGGCCCTGGCCTGCGAGCGGCAGTTGAAGGATTTGCAGCGCAAGCGCTTCGCCTACACGTTCGACGAGACGCGCGCGGCTCGCATCTGCAAGTTCATCGAACTGCTGCCCCACACCAAGGGCGAGTGGGCCGGCCGGCTCATCGAGCTCGAGCCCTGGCAAATCTTCATCCTCACCACCGTGTTCGGCTGGGTCGACAAGGCCGGCCGCCGCCGCTACAAAGTCACCTACCTCGAAATCCCGCGCAAGAACGCCAAGAGTACGCTCAGCAGCGGCGTAGGTTTGTACATGCTGGCCGCCGACGGCGAGGGCGGCGCCGAGGTGTACAGCGCCGCCACCACGAAGGACCAAGCCAAGATTGTGTGGCAGGATGCGCAGGGCATGGCCCGCAAGTCGGCTGGGCTGCAGGCGCGCTTCGGCGTGCGCACGGCCGCCCACAGCATCTACACCGAGGAGGGCAGCAAGTTCCTGGCCCTGGCCCGCGACCAGGGCGGCAACCTCGACGGTCTGAACGTGCACTGCGGCATTATCGACGAGCTGCACGCCCACAAAACCCGTGAGGTCGTGGACGTGATTGACACGGCCACCGGTGCCCGCAGCCAGCCGCTGCTCTGGCAGATTACCACGGCCGGTTTCAACCTGGCCGGCATCTGCTACGAAACCCGCAGCTACACGGCCAAGGTGCTCGAAGGCCAGTTCACCGACCACCGCCACTTCGGTATCATCTTCAGCATCGATGCCGACGACGACTGGGCCCACCCCAGCAGCTGGGCCAAGGCCAACCCCAATTGGGGCATCAGCGTGGGCGTGGAGGACATCACGCGCAAGGGCGAGAAGGCCGTGAAGGTGGCCGCCAGCCGCGGCAACTTCAAAACCAAGCACCTCAACGTGTGGGTGAACGCCAAGGAAGCCTGGATGGACATGGTGAAGTGGGGCGAGTGCGCCGACCCGTCTCTCAGCATCGAAGATTTTGCGGGCGAGGAATGCGTACTAGCTGTCGACCTGGCCACCAAGGTGGACGTAGCGGCCCTTGTGGCGCTGTTCAAACGAAATGGGCATTACTACTTATTCCCCTACTTCTGGCTGCCCGAGTCGGCCGCCGAGCAGCAGGAAGGTAGTCACTATGCGGGCTGGGCCGCCGAAGGCTACCTCTCCCTCACTTCCGGCAACGTGACTGACCACAATGCCGTGCAGGAGCAGGTGCGGGTGTTAGCTGGCCAGCACCACATGCGAATGTTGGCCTACGACAACTGGCAGGCCCACAAGTTTGGTAGCGAACTGAGCGACGAGGGCCTACCGGTGCGTGAGTACCGCATGACGGTGCAGAACTTCAGCGAACCGATGAAGGAATTGCATGCGTTGGTGCTCTCCGGCAAGCTCAGCCACCCCGACAACCCGGTGATGAACTGGATGATGAGCAACGTGGTGGCCCACCTCGACGCCAAGGAGAACATCTTCCCCCGCAAGGAGCAGCCGCAGAACAAGATTGACGGGCCGGTAGCCGCCATCATGGCCGTGGGCGAGTGGCTGACGGGCGAGGCTGATGACGAGTACATCTACCAGGGGCGCGACCTGCTGGTGCTGTAGGCTTCTCCCGCTTTCTCCCGCTTTCCTGCCAGTATCGCCTCCCCGGCGTCGGAGCTTTGACTCAGCTAATCCGACGCCGTGACCTTCTGGAGCAATCTTTTTTCGCGTGATACCAGCACCCCGCTCCGCGCGGCGGTGTCGCAGGCGCGTGAGCAGCGGGCCGGCGTCACCAATGGGGTAGCTGTCAGTGACAGCGAGGGCCTGAGCGCGCTGTTCGGGCTCAGCGGCCTCAACGTCGGCGGCGTGGCCGTCACCGAGGCCAGCGCCCTGACCTTCGCTGCCGTCTGGGCCTGCGTGCTGGCCATCAGCCAGGACATTGCCGCTCTGCCCTGCCCGCTTTTCCGCGAGACGGCTGCCGGTAAGGAGAAGGTGCTATCCCACCCGGCCAGCCGCGTGCTGAACCTGCAGGCCAATCCGCTGCTCAACGCCATGCCCTTCCGGCAGGCGATGGCCGCCACCGTGCTGCTGCACGGCAACGCCTACGCCCGCATCGAGCGCAATGGCTTGCAGCGCCCGACGGCCGCCTACTACTACCATCCGCGCCAAACCACGGTGTTCAAAGGCAACGACGGGCAGCTCTACTACCTGTTCGCGGGCGATGCCCAGGTGTATGCCGCCAGTGACGTGCTGCACCTGCGCGGGCTCGTGCTCGACAACCAGGGTGTACTGGGCAAGTCGGTGCTGAGCACCGCCGCCGAGACCATCGGGCAGGCCCTGGCCGCCCAGCGCACGGGCGCGCAGTTCTACGCCAACGGGGCCAAGATGTCGGGCGCGCTGGAAACAGATAAGAAGCTCGACGACAAAGATGCCGACAAGCTGCGCAAAAGCATGGAAGGCTACACCGGGCCCAATAATGCGGGCCGGGTGATTGTCCTGGAGCAGGGTATCAAATTCAAAACCATCAGCCTGCCGCCGGCCGACGCGCAATTCCTGGAAACGCGCCGCTTCAGCCGCGCCGAGGTCGCCTCGTTCTTCCGCGTGCCACTGCACAAGATTCAGGACCTGGAGCGCTCGACCAACAACAACATCGAGCACCAGAGCCTTGACTACGTGCAGAGCACGCTCATGCCGTGGGTGGTCAATTTCGAGCAGGAATACCGCCTCAAGCTCCTGCGCTCGGACGAAGTGGACACGCACTACTTCAAGCATAACCTGGCCGCGCTGCTGCGGGCCGATGCCAAGAGCCGCGGCGAGTTCTACAGCAAGCTTTTCAGCACCGGCGCGGTCAGCCCCAACGACATCCGCGAGATGGAGGAGATGAACCCGGTCGAAGGCGGCAACCGCTACTTCGTGCAGGTCAATACCATGCCCCTCGACCGCGTGGACGACGTGATAACGGCCAACCAGGCCAAGAAACAGGCCCAGCCGGCCACCCCGACCAATGAGCAAGGATAAGCGCACCCCCGACCAGGCCCCACAGCATCAATTTGGCTACGTGCGCACCATTGCGGCCGACGTGGAAGAAACGCGCACCGTCACGTTTGTGGCCAGCACGGCCAGCCGCGACCGTCACCGCACCGTGCTCAACCAGGACGGCTGGCAGCTCGACAACTTCGCCCGCAACGGCATCATCGGCTATCAGCACAACGTCTACGGCGACAACCTGTGCACGCCGCCCAACCCCGACGACGTGATTGGGCGCGGGCGCGCCTACGTGGAGAACGGGGAGCTGCTCGTGGACATCACCTTCGAGCCGGCCGCCATCAACCCGCAGGCCGAAAAAATCTTCCGCAAGGTCCTGTTCAAGTCGCTCAATGCCGTGAGCGTGGGCTTCCTGCCCCTCGGCCAGGGCCGCTGGGGCGTGGGCGACGAGGCCGCGGGCGGGAAAAGCGAAACGTACTACTTCGCCGGCCAGGAACTGCTGGAAATCTCGGTGGTGAACCTACCCAGCAACCCCGACGCGGTGGGTCGCGCCCTGCGCGACCAGACCAGCCACGCGCTGATGTTCGTCAAGCGCGTACTGGGCGGCGATTACAGCTTTTCCGACATCGAAGGCATGCAAGTGGGCGATGTCCTGCGCCTGCTTGATAAAGTCCCGCACGGCCGGGCTACCGCGGCCGAAAACGAGCCTGAAACACCTGAAAACGCCCCCGTTGGCCGCTCGCTGACCGCTCGCCAAGCCGAATTGGAGCTAAAAAAGCGCCGCTAATCCCTATTTCTCACCTTTTTTCTGCTTACAAATGAAGACTTCCCAGGAATTGCGCGACGCCAAAGCCGCAAAATTCGAGCAGGCCCAGCGCCTGATTGATACCGCCCGGGCGGCGGGCCGCGACCTGACGGCCGAGGAAACGACCCAGTACGACCAGCTGATTCGCGAAATCGATGACCTGGAGCCCCAAATTGCCCGCGCCGAGAAGCACGAGCGCCTGAGCGGTCAGGCCGCCAGCCGCACCCAGCCGCTGGCCGCGGGCAGCGCTACGCAGGAGGAGAAAGCCAAGCGCAATTACTCCATGATTCGCGCGATTGCGGGCCACATGAATAACAAGCTCGATGGCCTGGAACGTGAAATGCACGACGAGGCCGTCCGCGAAGCCGGACAGAACGGCCACACCGTGCAGGGCCTGGGTGTACCCGGCCTGGTGCTGGGTGCCGGCCAGGGCACGCGCGACATGACGGCCACCGGCCAGACCACGAGCCTTGGCGACCAGGGCGGCACGACCATCGCCACCGACCTGAGCGGTGACTTCGTGGGCCTGCTTTACGCGGCCATGGCGCTGCGGGGCCTGGGTACCCGCTACCTGACCGGCCTGGTGGGCAACCTCGACTTCGCCACCCTGCTCACCGGCACCAACGCCGTGTGGGGCACCGAAAACGGCGACCTGACGGAGAGCTCGCCCACCACCGGCAAGTTCAGCCTCTCGCCCCACCGCCTGGGCACATTCGTGGACCTGAGCAAGCAGGCCCTAATTCAATCCAGCTTCGGCCTGGAGCAGATGGTGCGCGAGGACATGATTATGGGCATCGCCCTGGCCGTAGAAATCGCCGCCATCAACGGCAGCGGCAGCAACAGCCAGCCCCTGGGCCTGCTCAACGCCGGCATCGCCGACATCAGCGCCACCAACGGCGCCGCGCCCGACTGGGCCGCCGTGGTGGGGCTGGAAACCAAGGTGGACACGGTTAACGCGCTGCTCGGCTCACTGGGTTATCTGACCAACACCAAGGTGCGGGGCGTGCTCAAGCAGACGGCCAAGATGGGCAACACCATCGCCCAGCCCATCTGGGGCGAGGGCGGCAACCCGCTCAACGGCTACCAGGCTGCCGTCACCAACAACGTGCCGAGCAACCTCAGCCAAGGCACGGGCACGAACCTCTCGCCGCTGATTTTCGGCAACTTCCGCGACCTGCTCATCGGCCAGTGGGGCGGGCTCGACATCACGGCCGACCCCTATACCAAGGCTAAGCAGGGGCAAATCGTGCTCACGGTCGACTCCTTCTGGGACGTGGCCCTGCGCCGCAAAGCCTCGTTCGCCAAGACGAAAGTGGTGGCCGGTTAATCTACCTACCCCTAGCCCCAAAGCCCCGGCTGCCGCTGCGCAGCCGGGGCCTTTTGGGTGCCAACCGTTCCACTTTATCGCTTACGCCATGTCAACCAGAAAAACAGCTTCCCCGGCCACGCCCCCGGGTCCTGATGCCGCAGGTGCACCGGCCCCTCCGCCCAGCGGCCCCGTGGCCGTGACCACCACCCGCCTAAAGGTGCTGCGCACGCATCCGGGTTACCCGCACAACCCGGGCGACGAGGCAGAGATGGATGCTGAAGCTGCTCAGGCCTTGGCCAACGGTGGCTTCGTGCAGGTGCTTACTACTGACATTACCACTGCCGAAACCCGCTAATCTACCCCCAACATGCCCCTGCCCATCACGCTCGACGACGCGAAAGCCCAGTGCCGCATCCCAGTAACGGATACGGCAGAAGACGCTTTGCTGCAATCGTACGTGGTCGTGGCAGGGGCTGTGTTTGAGAAGCGGAGCAAACGGAGCTTCGACGCGACCGGCGACGAGGCGCTGACCGATAACGAGCTGGCCATTGCCAAGCAGTATGTGCTGCTGCTCACGGCCCACTACTATGAATCGCGGCAGCCCGTCATTACCGACGTGCGCCAGGTGAGCGTGGAGGTGCCGCAGACGCTGGATTTTCTGATGGACTTGATACGGGTGCCGACGCTATGAACATCGGCCGCCGCGACCGCCAAATCCAGCTGCAGGCCCCGGCCCCCGCTGGCCAGAACGCCTACGGCGAACCCGCCCCGGCGACCTACACCGACCAGGGCACCGAGTTCGCGCAGGTCATCTACCCCAGCGCCGGCCAGGAGCTGGTGCAGGCGGCCCAGCAAACGGCCGTGCAGCCTGTGCAGTTCATCATCCGCTACCGGGCCGACGTGCGGCCCACCTGGCAGGTCGACTTCGAAGGCACCATTCACCTGATTACCGCCGTCACCGAAATCGGCCGCCGGCAAGGCCTCACCCTCACCACCCAGCGCCGTGGCTAATAAATCCGGTTTCACGCTCAAAGGCATCGAGGGGCTGGACCAGGTACTGGCGGGCTTCGACAGCAAGTTCGGGGCCCAGCAGCTCGACAAGATGTTGCGCAAGGCGGCTACTCCCCTGGTGCGCGAAGCCAAGCGCCTAAGCTCGAATGCCGACGTGACGGGCGACACCACGAAGTCCATCGGCATCGTGGCCAACCGCAAGGCCGGCAGCATCACGGTGGGCCCGCGGCGGGGCAACGGCTTCAAGGGCTACCATGCCCACCTGCTGGAGTACGGCACGGCCCCGCACATCATCAAAGCCAAGGCCGCCGACGGGCTGCTGCGCTGGGCCGGCGGGGC
>NZ_BAAGZM010000170.1:0-7595 GCF_054778495.1 Hymenobacter agri | reverse complement strand
GACGGCCCCGACCCGCTGCCCGTCGAAAACGGCGTGGACGAGCTGCACGACACGCCTAGCATCGAGGCTGACCCGGATGCGGCCGTCACCGAGCGGCACCAGATGCGCGATACGCTGCCGCACGTCGAAATCGGCGTGCCCAGCTTCGAGGGCATCGAGCCTGCGCCGCGCCCCACGCCGCAGGCCGCGTTCGCCAAAATTCCCAGTTTGGCCAGCAAGCTGCCCAGCCTCAAGAACATGGGCGCGCGTGCAGCCGCCGGCCCAGCGGCAACAGCCGCGGCCGAACCGGTAACAACTTCCGGCCCTCAAGCGCCCACCGACCCCGCCGTGTTGCAACGCGTATGGAAGGAGCTGGCTGAGGAACGTCGCGCCCAGGACCGCATGAGCGAATTCTGGGTGCTGAATCGGCCCGTGACAGCCAATGAGGAGCACGTCATCGAACTGGCCGTGGACAACCCCATTCAGGTCGACCAGTTCAACGAGATGCGCGTGGAATTTCTGGCCGAGCTGCGCCGCCGCACTGGCAATTTCCGGCTCAACGTGCAGCCCTTTGTGACCGAAGCTGCGCCCACTGCTCGCAAGCTCTACACCACATCCGACAAGTTTGAGTACTTAGCCGAGCGATTCCCGGCTCTGCGCGAAGCCAAGCAGCGGCTGGGACTGGAAAACGAGTTCTAGCGGTAGTCCATTATTCTCTTAGTAGCACCCTCTAAGAAAAGGGCCTGCCGAGGATGTGGCCGACGCCGAAGTGAAAAGCAAGAACAGCCTAGGGCATCGCGCCAGGCTGTTCTTGCTTTTATCAATCAGTCTTAACGGGTATTTTCTATCCGTGGAAGAAAAGGCAGGGGAGTGCACGCAACCGCAAACGTTTGGGGAAAAGCACGGCACCAAACTTCTGGCCCTTCTAGGACTGGTACAACCTTGCAAGATAACACGAAATTTTGTTTTTTATTCCCCTATCAGCCAGCTACCTTTGTTTTTTGAATCCCTTACCGCACCCGCCCGCGCCCTTCGTGAAAAAGAATTTTCTGCTGTTGATTCCGGCCCTGGCGGTGTTGGGTGTTGCCACGCAATGTCAATCGAGTAAGCCGGTTGCAACTGCCACGGCGGCGCCCGTCGCCGCAACTGCCGCTGCCCCGGCACCCAAAGAATACCGCTACGAATCGGTGCCCGGCGACCCGCTGGGCGTCCGCATTTATAAGCTGGCTAACGGCCTGACCGTTTACCTGTCCGACTACAAAGACGCGCCGCGCATCCAGACCTACCTGGCCGTGCGCGCTGGCTCCAAGAACGACCCGGCCGACGCCACCGGCCTCGCCCACTACCTCGAGCACATGGTGTTCAAGGGCACCTCGCAGCTGGGCACCCAGGACTGGGCCAAGGAAAAGGTAGAGCTCGATAAGATTGAGGCGCTGTACGAAGTGTACCGCGGCCAGCGCAACGACCCCGCCGCCCGCAAGCGCACCTACCACCAGATTGACTCCATCTCGGGCGTGGCCGCGCGCTACGCCGTGCCCAACGAGTACGACAAGGTGATGGGCGCCATCGGCGCGAAAGGCTCGAACGCCCACACCTCGAACGAGGAGACGGTGTATCAGGAAGACATCCCGAGCAACCAACTCGAGAAGTGGGCCGCCATTCAGGCCGAGCGCCTGCGCGAGATGGTGCCGCGCCTGTTCCACACCGAGCTGGAGGCCGTGTACGAGGAGAAAAACCGCGGGCTCGACTCCGACTTCAACAAGGAGTTTGAGGCGCTGAACGCGGCGCTCTACCCCACGCACCCCTACGGCACGCAGACGACCATCGGCACGATTGAGCACCTGCAAAACCCGTCTATTACGGAGATTAAGAAGTATTTCGGGGAGTATTACGTGCCGAACAACGTGGCGCTGTGCCTGAGCGGGGACCTGGATTTTGACCAGACCATCCGCGTTATCGATAAGTATTTCGGCGCGATGCCGAGCAAGCCGGTGCCGGCCTTCAACGCGCCGGTGGAAGCGCCGCTCACGGCCCCGATTACCAAGGAAATCCTCGGGCCGCAGTCGGAAAACGTGATGCTGGGCTTCCGCCTGCCGGGCAAGGCCAGCAAGGACGGCGTGCGCTTGCGCATGCTCGATAAAATCCTGACCAACGGTCAGGCCGGCCTCATCGACCTCGACCTGAACCAGCAGCAGAAAGTGCTGGAAGCCGCCTCGTTCACCGACCTGAACGATGACTATTCCACCCACGTCATCTACGGCACGCCGCGCCAGGGGCAGAAGCTGGAAGATGTGCGTGCCCTGTTGCTCGGCGAGCTGGCTAAGGTGAAAGCCGGCAACTTCCCCGACTGGCTGATTCCGGCCATCATCAACAACGAGAAGCTGACCCGCACCAAGAGCTACGAAAGCAACGAGGCCCGCGCCAGCGCCATGTACGAGGCTTTCATCGAGCGCATCGACTGGAAGGACTACCTGCAGCAGCAGGACGATTTCGGCAAGCTGACCAAGGCTGAAATCGTGAAGTTCGCCAACGACAACTACGGCCCGAACTTCGTGACCGTGTTCAAGCGCACCGGCACCGACCCCAACAAGGTGAAGGTGGTGAAGCCCGCTATCACGCCCGTGCCGGCCAACCGCGACGCGGCCTCGGCCTACTACAAGCAGCTCACGGCCATGCCGAGCACCGAGCTGACGCCTGTGTTCGTCGACTACAAAAAGGACATTCAGGAAACCGAAATTAAGCCCGGCCTGCCGCTGTACTACACGCACAACGCCGAAAACGGCCTGTTCAACCTGTACTACGTGTTCGACCTGGGCAACAACCAGGACCCGCGCTGGGGCCTGGCCGCCGACTACCTGCAATACCTCGGCGCGGGCCAGTACTCGGCCGCCCAGCTGCAGCAGGAGTTCTACAAGCTGGGCTGCTCGTTCAGCGTGAACAGCGGGGCCGACCGCACCTTCGTCACCCTCAATGGCCTCGACGCCAACCTGGAGCCCGCCCTCAAGCTGTTTGAGCAGCTGCTGCACGCGCCCAAGCCCGATGCCGCCGCCCTCAAAAACATGGTGGCCGGCATCCTCAAGCAGCGCCAGGATGCCAAGCTCGAAAAGCGCGTGATTCTGAATCAGGCGATGGTGAACTACGTGAAGTACGGTCCGAAAAACCCCTTCACCAACATCCTGAGCGAGAAAGAGCTGAAGGCGCTGAAGCCGGAGCAGCTCACGAGTCTGGTGCAGAAGCTGACTTCGTACCAGCACCGGGTGCTGTACTACGGGCCGCGGCCTGCTACCGACGATGCCCCGGCTGTTGGAAAAGGAACTCCTACTGCTGAATCTCCAACTGGCGTGCGCTACCCGGGCTTGCTCTGGACGCTTCGCAACGGACATCAAACCCCCGCTAAGCTCACGCCCGCCCCGGCGGCCAAGGACTTCGCCGAGCAACCCCTGAAGGACAAAAAGGTCTATTGGGTTGACTACAACATGGTGCAGGCCGAAATCCTGTTCCTGACCAAGGGCGACCTGTACAGCAAGGACCTGGCGCCCACGGTGGCGCTCTACAACGAGTATTTCGGCGGCGGCATGGGCAGCATTGTGTTTCAGGATTTGCGCGAGAGCAAGGCGCTGGCCTACTCGGCCTACTCTGGCTACTCGAACGCCGACAAGCTGGGCCGCTCCAACTACAACCTAAGCTACATCGGCACCCAGAGCGACAAGCTGCCCGAGGCCATGGCCGGCATGGAAGCCCTCCTCACCGACATGCCCGTGGCCGAAGCCAACCTCGAAATCGCCAAAAACGCCATCCGCAACAGCATCAGCACCGAGCGCATCACCAAAGGCAATATCCTGATGAGCTATGAGCGCGCCAAGCGTCTGGGCCTGGACTACGACATCCGCCGCGACGTGTACGCCAGCACCCAGAAAATGACGTTCAGCGAGCTACAGAAATTTCAGCAGGCCAAGGTGCGCGGCCAGAACCAGGTTATTCTGGTCATCGGCTCGAAAGACCGGCTCAACTTCAAGGAGCTGGCCAAGTACGGGCAGGTGCAGCAGCTCACGCTGAAGGAGATTTTCGGGTACTAAACCAGCCCACCGATTGTCATGCTGAGCGCAGCGAAGCACCTTATCCTGCCTGCGCCCGGTTAAATTATACATACAAAGCCTGACGCGATAAGGTCCTTCGCTGCGCTCAGGATGACAGACTTACACAAACGACGATACCCCCATGCCAGAGCAAAAAATCACCATTAAAAACGGTAAGCTGACCGTTCCGGACAAACCCACTATTCCCTTCATCGAAGGCGACGGGATTGGACCGGATATCTGGCGCGCTTCCAAACTCGTCTTCGACGCAGCCGTGGAGAAGGCATACGGTGGCAAAAAGCAGCTGATGTGGAAGGAAGTGCTGGCCGGTGAGAAAGCCTACAAAGCCACCAACAACTGGCTGCCCAACGAAACCCTCGACGCTTTCCGCGACTACCTCGTGGGCATCAAAGGCCCCCTCACGACGCCCGTGGGCGGCGGCATCCGCTCCCTCAACGTGGCCCTGCGCCAGGAGCTCGACCTCTACGCCTGCGTGCGCCCCGTGCGCTACTACGACGGCGTGCCCTCGCCCGTGAAGCACCCGGAACTAACCGACATGGTCATCTTCCGCGAAAACACGGAGGACATCTACGCCGGCATCGAGTACATGAACGGCACGCCTCAGGCCCAGAAAATGCTCGAATTCCTGCAGGACGAGATGGGCGTGAAGAAAATCCGCTTCCCCGAGTCGTCCTCGTTCGGCATCAAGCCCGTGAGCAAGGAAGGCACCGAGCGCCTCGTGCGCGCCGCCATCAAGTACGCCCTCGACAACAAGAAGCCTTCGGTGACCATCGTGCACAAGGGCAACATCATGAAGTTCACCGAAGGCGCCTTCAAAACCTGGGGCTACGAGCTGGCCGAGAAGGAATTCGGCGCCAAGGTGTTCACCTGGGCCCAGTACGATAAAATCGTGGCCAAGCAGGGCGTGGCCGTGGCCGATGCCCTGCAGAAGCAGGCCGTGGAGCAGGGCAAGCTCATCGTGAAGGACAGCATCGCCGATGCCTTCCTGCAGCAGATTCTGCTGCGCCCCTCGGAGTACTCGGTGGTGGCCACCCTGAACCTGAACGGCGACTACATCTCCGACGCGCTGGCCGCCATCGTGGGCGGCATCGGCATCGCGCCGGGCGCCAACATCAACTACGTCACCGGCCACGCCATCTTCGAAGCCACCCACGGCACGGCGCCCAAATACGCCAACCAGGACAAGGTGAACCCCGGCTCGGTTATCCTCTCCGGCGTGATGATGCTGGAGTACATGGGCTGGAAAGAAGCCGCCGCCCTCATCAACAAAGGCCTCGAAGCCGCCATCGCCAGCAAGCGCGTCACCTACGATTTCGAACGCCAGATGGAAGGTGCCACCCTCCTCAAAACGAGCGAATTCGGCCAGGAGATTATCAAGAATATGTAGTAGCTTGGCCGCTGCCTAAGCACCAACAGAAACCCCCGCGTCGGCTTTGGCTGGCGCGGGGGTTTTGCGTTTAATCTTGACTAATGATGGTATTTAAAATTGTGTCCTTTTCACTATTGTGCTTATTAGCCCAAGGCAAACCTAAAACAGCACCAGTTCCAACGGACTTTGCTATTCGGGTGAGTTATGGAGATGACATAATAGATACTTTTCAGAATTTATATACGCGCAAGGGCGTGCCCAAAAAGCATTTGATTAACGAAGTGCCTGCATTAATCGACTCTACAGTTAGCTTCAGAATCAATTCCGCTGAAAAAGCGGCTATCTATAGTCAACTTACGAAAATGAGATATACAACTTATCCGAACCAACTGAAATCAAGGTGTGTGGAAATAGTAGAACCCGGCGTTTCCATTGTCATAACAGTACATGCCAAAAACGAAGAAACGATAATTAGCTACTATGATGATTGTATTAGCACACGAGACGAAAAGGCGATAAAAATAAAGAGCTTAGTTGCTTTGGTGAATAAAATTGCTAGAAGCCATGATGAGGTTAAGCGAATGCCAGCCTCACTGAATGTTGGGCTTTAATAAATTAGCTTTACATACTTGCACCTACTAATGGTCATCATCAAGCTACAGCCGTTGCGGGAGTTTCTTGAAGCGTACCCCGATGCTCGTGCCAGCCTCAGCCAGTGGATTGCGACCGTGGAGCAAGCCGATTGGGGAACGCCGAACGAGCTCAAAGCCGTTTACCCGAATGCCTCTCTGGTTGCTAACGACCGGGTGGTATTTAACATCAGCGGCAATAAGTACCGCTTAGTTGTTTTGATTATCTACCGCGTCCGCACCGTATTTATTCGCTTTATCGGCCCGCACAGCGCTTACGACAAACTTGATGTTGCCACCATTTAACTACCTTTCGTTATGCTAGCCATCCAAACCATTACCACCGTTTCGCCCATCCGCACCGATGCCGAGCTGGCGCAGGCCCACCTGCGGCTGGATGAGTTGATTGCCGTGAATGCCTACGATTCGCCCATTCAGGATGTGCGCGACGAGTTTGAGGTGTTAACCGCGCTGATTTACTATTACGAGCAGCGCACCCGCCGACCCGGAGAATTTGATTCAAACGCAGCAGCCTAAACACTGATTGCAATAACGAAAAAGGGCACCCACGCCAAGCGGGTGCCCTTTTTCATGCCTAATCCCAAAGCCTAGCCCGGCTGCGGGCCACCCGCCGGCGCATCAACGCCCTGCTCCTTGCGCACCTGCTTGCGCAGGTACTTTAGCGCGAGTGAGTAGCAGGTTGAGTTTGCCGATTCGCCGTCGAATGAAATAAATTATTCCAAATCGGCCGATTTGGAATAATTTATTTCAAGCCATTCAAAAGAGCGAACGAGCGGTTGCCATCACTTCAGGAGTGGCCGGAGTGGCCGAAGCCGCGCCGATGGACGGCTACTCCCCCGGCTTCAGCCGCTGAAACGCGTTGTTCAGCACTTCGGCCCAGGTGGGGTGGGCCAGAATCATGTTCTGCAAGTCCTGGTAGCGCAGCTTGCCCGCCATCGCCAGCTGGAACATGGTCATAATTTCGCCACCCTGCTCGCAGAATACGGCCGCGCCCAGCAGCCGGTCATCCTCGCCCACTAGCACCTCCACGAAGCCGTCGGTTTCGCCCGTCTGCACCGCCCGCCCAATGGTGCGGGCCGGCAGCCGGCTCACGCGGTAAGGAATGCCTTTTTCTTTGGCCTGGTTCTTCGAGAGGCCAATGCGGCCCAGCTGCGGCTCGGTGAACACCACGTAGGGCATGGGCCGGTGCTCGGTGGTGCGCTGGCTGCCGTGCAGCAGCGCATCGCGCACCACGCGGTAGTCGTCGTAGCTGATGTGGGTGAACTGCGGGCCGCCCTTCACGTCGCCCAGCGCATACACGCCGCGGGTGCCGGTTTGCAGGTGTTCGTTGACCTCGATGTAGCCCTTTTTGTCGAGGGTGATGTTGGTGTTTTCGAGACCCAGGTCGGCGGTGTTGGGGGTGCGGCCCACGGCCACCAGCAGGTGGCTGCCGCGCAGGCGGCGCTCGCCGTCCTTGGTATCTACCGTCAGGGTGAGGTGGCCGTCGGCGGCGCGGCTCAC